>NZ_JRJZ01000138.1:0-467 GCF_000800875.1 Cetobacterium sp. ZWU0022 | reverse complement strand
TCAAAATTAAAAGATGGAGAATATTCTTTTAATTTAGAAATAAAGCCTTTGAAATCTCCAAATTTAAAAGAATTAAAAAGAGGAACAACAAGTCAAAGTTTTGAAATTAAACAGGCTTTAAAACTTGAAATGTTTGCTCATGTTGGTGATTTAACTAAACCGTTTGAATTATCTAAGGAAAAATTTTATGAAAAAGATGGAAAAAAGAAATTCAGATCGAATGTTAAAAATTCAACTGGTAGAGGATATGAATTAGCTGTAGGGTTTACAGATTCAAATAATGTTTTATTGCCAGTTTTATATCCTGTTGGAAGATTATTTAATGGGAATGAAACAGTTATAGATGTAGAGATACCACAACACGCAAAAAATATAATTTTTTACGATTATAACAATATTAAAGTTTTAAAACAAACTATAAAAATCTAAAAATTTATAGTTTGAAATTATATATAACAGGAGGAATT
>NZ_JRJZ01000096.1:0-564 GCF_000800875.1 Cetobacterium sp. ZWU0022 | reverse complement strand
TTTGGAATACATTTTTTTCATTTTTAGTTCACATCCCCTATTTATTTTTAACTATGCTTCAAGTTGAAGCATAGTTAATTTATTTTTTGGTATTTACATATCCTACTTTTTCAAAATTTACATAATTACCATTTATTTTTATTTTTAAATATGCTTCACACTCTTTTCCATTTTTTCCTATTAATTTAAAAGCAACATTTTTATTTTCAAGTAAACTTTTGACTTTTGACTTTGTAAGTTTTAATTTATCTTGATAATGGTTCATTGCTTCATACATTTTAAACATACATCCTTCTTTATAATTCCCACAGTAATAATTTTTTTTCTTTTCTTTTGTTACTCCCTCGTAAATATTACCACCACATTTAGGACACTTTCCTATAACTTCTTTCTCTACATTACTTGATGATAATATTGGTATTTCAGGATTTGAGTTTTTAAATTTTATAAAATTATCTATAACACTTTTATATAAATCTTCTTCAGTTTTAGTACCATTAATTATTTCTTCTTGAAGTACCCACCATTCAGCAGTTAATGTAGGGTTTTTTAAATCCATTGGAG
>NZ_JRJZ01000191.1:0-72282 GCF_000800875.1 Cetobacterium sp. ZWU0022 | reverse complement strand
GTTAAGTGTTGCTTTTTTAAGTTGCATTTCTGCTGTCTTTTTATATTACCATAAACAGCCTTACAAATCAACTAAAGATGAACTCTTAAGCTTAGCTCATGAGCTCGATTTTTTGTATGGTGCTTCAGAAAATGCTAACTTTATTCGCTCTCTAATTCAAACGTATGAAAAAAAAGGATTTTTTAAAAAAGATTTTGAATAAAAAAAGATTCCTAATCTTCAAAATAAACGATTAGGAATCTTTATAGCAACTACAAGTTTTTTATATTTTTAATGTTCTTTAAAAGAAAAAATTTCAAATCTATAAAATTACTCTCTAAAGGAAAGCTACTAATTTTATAAACAGGTGTTTCCAAAGTTTCATTAATATTTCCACTAGTTATAATTAAATCATACTCATCATCTACACCAAAAATTTCAAATATATGAGATGATATTTTATCAATTTTTTTAAATTCAAAGATATCTTTTAATTTTGTCTGTATAAGATCTTTTATAAATTCCAATTCATCACATATAAAAAGTACCTTAAACTCTTTAAAATCAGAATACTTTTTTAAAGATAGCTGATTATATAGTAAATAAAATATACTTCGAATATCTTTTTCAATTAAAATATCACTTTTTATTTTATCTGAAAATTCTTTATAAAAACTTGTTTCACACATCTTCTCAGGAATCGGTAATGCTTCTCTTATATCTCCAAGTTCATTTAATAATCTTTCTAAAACTTCGTCATCTGCCTCTATTTCTAAGGTATCAATAATTTCTTTTAAAATACCTTTTACCTCTTTTAAAATGCCATTCTTAGATAGTTCTCTATCTTCCAAAGAATTTTTTAATATAAATTCCTCTCCTTGAGAAGATAATATAAAGTTATTAATCTCTTCAATATTATATCCTGTTTTATTTTTCTCTAATTTATCTCTTGTATTTAAAGCCGCTAACTTACAAAATACTTTATTGTATTCTATTAAACTATAATTGTCACCTAAAACCTCTTTCATTCTTGTTTTTAAAACTGCTGGAGTTATATCACCCACAATTTTTCCTATTAAATCTTTTAAAACGTTTGGTAAGTTTACAAACTGCTTATCAATCACTTTATGAATCTCCTTTTCTAAAGCGTCCACAATATTTTGTACTTCTCCTATTACAGAGACTCCTTTTGATGCAAATTCATGAATAAAAACATCCTTAACTTCCAACTCACTTTTTATTATTAACATATCTTTTTTCAAAGTTGTTCTTGAGACATTTAAAAATTCAGCTTCTTTAGTTAAGTTTACCATTTGCTTAGATAAAATTTTTAACTTTAAATAACTTTTCCTATTTTCTGAAAACATCCCACCAAAATCAGAAATAATTTTATTCAAATCATTACTTTTCAAATTTACCTGTAAACCTCCACCATCCGTTTTCTTTATTTGATCCAATTTATAACTTTTTAAAATGTAATTAATATTATCAATATCATACCTTATCGTTCTTATATGTACGTTAAAGTTTTCAGATAATTTTTTTAATGTAAATCCATTTGCTTCATTTAAAACAGATAAAATATTAATACACCGTTCATTGATAACCATCTTTTTTTTACCTCCACCCCATATAATTTATTTTAACTATCTTAATTATACTACCTTTCATAACACTATTCTCTATGGAGGTTTTTTTATTTTTATAAACAAAAGAACGTTTAGGTGAAAAAAAAATACACCCCGTATTTTTACATATATCCAACGTGCAACTGGCTACCATTTTAAAGGCCCTATAGCTTTGCGTCCTACAGTTTCCCGTAGTTTGCCAAAATATACTCAAAATATTATTACACTATTCCTTTATTCTAATACACTTAAATATTTCCTACTTTTTTCAATTATAAAATAACATTTATTTTATATATTATTTCTCTTTAAATTATTTTTAAAACTGATTTTATAGGAAGTAATTTAACTTTATAAATTACACTAATAGCCATTATTTTCTCATTTCATATTCCGACATCTACTTTTTAAAAAAATTCATACTTTTATATCCCGATTCAACATTTACATCTTCAAGAACACCCTCTTCATTTATTAGAAATGTTGTTGGAATATTTATAATTCCAAACTGCTTATAAAGCTCCATCTCTTGACCGTCATAGTAAGGCTGGAAACTGAAGCTATTCTTTTTCATATACTCTTTTACTTTCTCTTTATTATCACTTCTATATGGACCAAAAACTATTATAAATACAATATCATCTCTATCTTTATATCTCTCTTCATACTCTTTATTAAATACTAATTTTTCCTCTATGCAATCTGGACACCACGTTGTTGTAAAGTTTAGAAATACCTTTTTCCCCTTCAACTTTTCTAAAGTTATAGTTTTATCTCCATCTAAAGTCTTCACTTCAAAATTATCGACTTTCTCCCCTAAAAGATATGTCAACTTTTGCTCTCTTGGATCCCTCTCCTCACTATATACAAAACTAAATATAACAAATATCAATACAAGTAATTTAAATAATCTTTTCATCCTTTAACCCCTCCTCTATCTCGGTTACATCTTCTAAAATTTCATCCTCTATAAGCTCAATTGATTTTATTACAAAATTATTATCTTCATAATAATCTCCTTCACGACCAGTTTTCACTTCTAACTTTAGCTCTTTTTTGTCAAAATCACCTTTGTATCTTCGACTATTAGGAATAATCTCCACAACATATTCACCTGGTAAAACATCTTCAAAGAAATAGTATCCATCAATTTCAGTCACTGATCTTTTTATCTCTTCATCACCTTTTTTCAAAACTACATCTATGTTTGCAATCAACCCATCATATCTTCTCTCTTCTACACTCATATCACTTTGAATATAGCCACTTATCATAGAAACAGGAACTAATGGAATATCCACTTCCACTCCTGAAGATACAGCTCCCTTATACTTTATTATCTCTTTCCCTTGGATAAGCATAGGGTCAATCGACTCTCTGTTAACATCTAATGTATGGAATTCTCCTGCACCTATATTTCCAATTATATATTTACCACTCTCTTTTGCTATTCCTGTTCCTCCTGATGTAGTTACCTCTGCCCCTTCATACACGCTTTCATTTCCATCCATAACTCCATTTGCATTTTCATCTACAAATACCTTTCCTTCTACCCATCCATCTCTTACATTATTGTTATTTATAGGCAGTAATGGATTTCCTAGGTAAACTGTTTTTTCTACTCTTGCCCCTATTCTTGTTTCTTTGTCATCTGTTTTTATATCTGGGAATTCTATATAGATATTATTATCAAATAGATACGTAAATCTTATTTCAAAGAAGCCACCCTTTTCTCTTGAGTGTCCAATTTCAAGCGTAGTATCAACATTTTTAAAGAAGCCACTTTCTGATGGTGATTTTACTAAACTCAGTTTTATCTCATCATCAGCTACTTTGTCCTCTTGATAATTTATTTTTCCTTCTAAAATTGCTGCAACTCCTCTTATCCCATTATAATTTAACTTTATCTGTGTTCCATATCCATTTGAACTTATCTCATCTGTGGACGAATATTCATAATACTCATTTGACAGACTCATTCTAAAGTTTCTACTTATATTATAATCTAGATTTAAATATATCTGATAAAGATTCTCATCTTCATAGGTATTATTAAAGTAACCTATACTACTTGTAAAACGCCTAAAATTTTTACTTAAATCTATATTATACGAATAATCTTTTCTTAATCTATCGGAGATATCTTTATTATAATCTTCATATCTTACAATCAGATTG
Organism: Cetobacterium sp. ZWU0022; assembly: GCF_000800875.1. Classification (NCBI taxonomy): domain Bacteria; kingdom Fusobacteriati; phylum Fusobacteriota; class Fusobacteriia; order Fusobacteriales; family Fusobacteriaceae; genus Cetobacterium; species Cetobacterium sp. ZWU0022. The sequence continues at coordinate 68,497 of NZ_JRJZ01000191.1, read as the reverse complement.
CTATCCCAAGGTAACTTTTGCTCTAAAACCCCTTTAAAACCTTGACTCTCAGAGTTGAGTTCCTCTAAAAGAGTTCCTGAAATTAGGGTTGGATATTTATCCAATCCAAATCTATACGCCACCCCACCTTCTAAAACTTCATATTTAAGGCTATCTCTATTTTCTAAAAGCGATGTTCCTATTGTTGTTGTTAAATTTTGAGTTAAACCATACTTATACTTTGCTAAATACTGATTTTTCTTCTCCTCATTTCCTCTTCCACCTTGAATTACAAAGTCATTTTCACCTTTATTTAATATATTCTGATTTCCAAGAACATAGATATCTTTTACCTCTACTCGACCATCTCTATAGTAGATTTTAATTGTATAACTATCTAAAGATGACATATTTAACGGAACAAATCTAAATCTATTTCCTGTAGGAATCTCAAAATCATCTAAGCTACCATTTCTATACAATTCAATCAAGCTTGCATTTTGAGCCTCTCCCTCTATCACTGTTCTATTGTCAACTCTTATTCCATAGTATTCATTTTTAGAAAAACTAATACCTCTAAGATTTCTCTCTGCATCAAATATAGAATCACTTTCTAAGTAAAAATCTCCAAAAGTTAAGTAGTATTCTCCAAAAACCTCTTTATATCTCAATCTAATATAATCCAACTCACTTTTCGGATATATCTTTTGAGTCATTTCAAACTCTCCATAAAATAACTCTGTTCCATAGTCTATATCAAAAGAGTAGTCGTTCTTTTCTATATCTGTATTACTGTATATAAACTTTACCATTCCTGGAGATAAAAGTTGCTTTTGATTAAAAATGTAATCTCCCTCCTCCTCTAATGCCTCCTCTTTTTTAGCCATCGCGAGTCTTGTTCTTTGATTATTCAACTCTAAAGAATATTCTCTAGGCGTTTTAAAATCTGGAAAAAGAGTTAATATATACCTTTCATCATCCCATTTATAGTTTGGTATATAAAAATATTGTTGTAAATCTTTTAACTTTATAAATATATCATCATCTAACTCTATTGATGAGCTTTGAGGTATTCTTACATCAACCTCTTTCTCTGTATCTAATGCTCCTTTAACCCTTCTTCTTTTCCGATCAAAACGAAGTCCATCTATTTTAGTAAAATCTATAAACTCTCCCACTCCTATATAAATCTCATCTGTTTCGTCATCTATTAGGACTTTATAAAATTCATTTTTCTGCCCTTTCATCTCTAGTTCAATAAATGCTTCCTCTGGAGCAGAAAAAAGAGTGACTTTTAAAATACAAAATATCAAAATTGTTTTCTTTAATCGTGTCATTTTCTCCCCCTTTTTCATTTCTATTTTACCATTTTGAGTTATCACAACTAGCAACAACTTTTTTCACTTTTTCCTCTTTTAACTTTAAAGAGGTATTTTCCGCTGCACTACCTCTAATTTTCACCAATTTTTTTAAATGCTTATTATCCAAATACATCTCATCAATTGAACCTCTTTTATTTACAATGATATTTAAAGATTCAACTATTTTCACATCAATTTGTAGATTATTGTTTAAATACTCTTTTCCAATATTTTCTCTAATTATCTTCTCATAAAGATTTACATTATTTTTATATTCACCTTCAAATCCCAAGCTTCCATAACATAATATTGAAGATAAAATATAGATACCTACTATTTTTTGCATATTATCCTCTCCTACCTTCTTATTATCACTTTTCTATTAGGGTCATTTTTTTCTATTGAATAATCTAAATATTCATAAAAAGCTTTGACTATAACAGTCTCCTTATAATCTCCAGGTTTAACTCTATTTACAGTTGAATAAACTCTTCCATCTAAAATTATTCTCTCTTTTACCTTATCTTTTTTTGGAAAAAAACCTAATACACTAACTTTTTCACCTCTATCAGTTTTTTCACTCTTAAAATCCACTTTATTTCTGCTATCTAGTTTCACAATCAGCTGTCCATCTGCCATGACTATCTCTTTTGGATATTGGAAGTATAACTTTGTGTTTCCAACATCTTTTTTATCAATTCCTAAATCCACTGTAATCTCAGGATTTTTTTTACTGCTTACTCCATTTTTAGGAACCCTTGATGGAATTAATCCAAACTCCATAGCTCCTTTTACTTTTAAAGATAAATCCCCTTTTTTTCTAAACTCTACAGCTACCTCTCCAAATAAAACCTCTGTTTTAGATATTTCATCCAAGTATTCAATTCGCCCTATTACTATTTTTTCCTCAACTGAGTTTATCTTCGATTTATAAATAAATTCTACGTTCAAATTTCCATCCTCAACTCTGTAGACATTATTTTCTTTTCTAGTTCCATTTACTCTTAAAATCTCAACGTTTCTTTCAGGAATAAATTTTATATTAAAATTTTTCTTGTAACTAAATACACGAGTATCAACTCTTCCTCTATAACTAGTTCCACTTTTTTCTAGATTATATATCTGACCAATTACAGCTGATGTAAATACATAGTTTGATACCAACAAAAATATAGCAAATAATAGCTTTTTCATTTTCACCACCCTCTATATGAAAAGAGGCATAGTGTTCAAACTATGCCCTAATCTATCTTTTCCAAAACCCACTAGAATCCGTCGTAAGAACCTACAACTGTTGCATAGGCTTTATATGTTTGTCCTGCATTTAATAATCCAACTACATGAGGTTTATTTACTGTTACTTGTAAAGCTGTATTTGCTGCTCCTCCTGTTAAAAGTACATCCTCTTCTACTGCTCCTGCTGCAAATGCTACTTTACCTCCAAAAGTACTCAGACCATTTACAAAAGTTAAATTTCCATTATTTTTAAATCCTAATTTTACAGTTTGGTCTGCTTCTCCAGTTACATGAACTTTATTCGGAAAATCTTTTGTTACAGTTTTTGTACCACACCATAATCCAAAATCTACATTATCCACTTTTATTACTAGTTGCTCAGGTACTTTAACTTCTACAGTAAACTTATCCTCTGCACTACAAGGTTTTGAGAAACAGAATGCAGGATCTACATCTGCTGGAAGAACTGATGCACTATTGTTTGCTAAAGATGCTACAGAACCTAAAATAAATAATACTGATAATAATTTTTTCATTTTAATACCTCCGCTGTTTTTTATTTTTATATACTCAATTTAGTTGAGTTGCATTTTATAATGGTAGCTCTTTACTACCTAGTCTGATTCCACTTTTATCTTTAAAATCTACCTTTATGAATCTACTTCCACTAGGTATATTTGCTAAATCTGATTCAATTTTTGTTTTTGGTTCTCTTGTTGTTATTCCAAGTTTAACCTCTTCTTTTTTAATTCTCTTTCTATTGCTATCTAAATATTCTATATCTCCAAGTACAGCTAGTGCACTATTTCCACTTAAATTAAAGTTTGCAACTAATTTTCTATTTCCATTACTCTCTTTTTTTATCTCTGTATTAGTTAACTGTGCTCCAATTTTTCTTTCACCTTTCAATCCATAAGCTGCTATATGAATCTCTGTTAATAATTCAAACTCTATTCCAACGTCTTCTCCGGATTCTGTTTTCATTTTTTCAACATCACCTTTCGAAGCCCCAGGTAACTCTCTAAAAATTAGCTTAGCTTTATATTCGCCCTCAGGTAAATCCTTTGTTCCTCTCACAGCAAAACGTACACTTCTACTTCCGTTTGGCTTTAAAGTTAAATTTTTAGGATAGATTCTCATCATATCTCCCATATCATATTTTTCCCACCCTGGATCTTTTTCTATATCAATCTCTATTCTCATTGGATATACGGTATTGTTTGTAACCATAATTTCGTGAGTTTCATTTTTATCTAGTGATGTGTAAAAACCTGTAGGTGCTATCCCTATATTAAAAGCAAATGTACTTGTAAATAGTAAACTAAACATCAATCCATAAAATATTTTTTTCAATATCTTCATGTTCCCCTCCAAATATTTTTTAGTCACTCTGTCTTTCATGCCATTTTATTCTGAAATTATTTTCTAACTCTTTTTTTTCATTAGTGAAGTGTTTTTCATTTTTTTGGAAAATATTTTTCATTTTAAAAAAACTTCTACAAACTATTATAAGATTTCAATTTTTTCTGATATAATAAGAAAGAGGTCTTCAATTCCAGGGGAGGGGTTTATGCTTTTAAAATTACTTATTAGCTTTTTAATCATATATATCAATATTTTCTCCATAAATTTCTCTACAGAAGAGATTAATTGGATTAAAGATAATCAAAATACTACTTTCACTATAAACGCTTACAATCCTAAACACATCTATTTATACGAAAATGAATCTGGTGTATTAAGTGGTGTTTATATAAATTTTTTCGAAAAAATTTCAAAAGAAACTGGACTTAACTTTAAATTTCAAACTTTAAAACGAGATGATATGTTAAATCTATTAAATAAAGGGGAAGGGGACATTATATTTAATGTCAGCAAATCAATCGATCGAAAAAAAAATTACAATTTTTTGCCCACATTAAATTCATATACTTTAGGAGTTTACTCTAAAAATGAAACCTTAATTGATATTAAATATCTTGAAAAATATAAAGTTGGAATGATACCAACATCATCCGATTCTTTACTAATAAACCAATTTTATCCTCATTTAAATAACGTCATCTCTATCGCTGATAATGGAAATTTTGGATTTTGGGCATTAGAAAATAACACTATTGATGCTCTCATTGGTAAGAGTAGCAATGATATTTTAAAAATATATAAATTTACACCTTTTGAGAATGTTCCGCCGTCACAACTTTGGATGGCAGTAAATAAAAATCATCCTACATTGGAGAAAATTATTACTAAATTTAAACTTGAATTTAGTACAAAAGAAGTTGCTGATATTTTAAAAAATGAACGACCCTATTTTTATAGGCAACTACTGAGTAATCAACAGCTATTAGCACGTATTAAAAGACGCTACTCAAATATTAAAGTTCTTATTCCTGATATAGATGATATGCTACCTGTTTTTTATAGATCAAAAAATAAATATAGTGGGTATATTATCGACCGTTTAGAAGAGTTGTCTAAGCTAACTGGCCTACCTATAATTTTTACATCGGATTCAGAGAATTATGATATAAAAGCTATCGACTCTAAAATATTTCAGAGTAATAAAAGTAAACAAAACTTATATTATATTCCATATTATAAGATTAAAATTGGAGTATTTTCAAAACATGATGCAAACTTTATAGATTCATTTCAAAGTTTTGAAAACAAAAGAGTTGGAATAATCTCTTTTGAAGATATCGATACTAACCTACTAAACTTTCTACACAACTTTAATTTTTATAAAATGTATCCAGATACTACAGAGGCTTTGAACGCTGTATTAAAAAATGAAGTAGATTACATAATTGGTGATTTTAAAATAATCTCTATGGCGGTTGCTAATAAATATTTAGAAAATAAAATAAAAGTCGCTGGTTTTTTAGGCGGAAATAATACGATTGGCTTTGGAATAAAAAAAGATGCTGATTTAGCTCAATTAGTCGATAAGCTTTTTCCAAATCATCTAGCTGAAAGTAGAATATTACAAAGTGAGCTTTCAGTATCTAAAAAATTATCTCCTAACTATAAATATTTACTCTTAATGCTCTCAACATTTTTTATAATAATAGCTACACTTTTCTATCTTTTAAGAAAAGCTACTATCGCTTCAAAAAAAGAGAAGCGTATTACAAAAGCTCTTGTTGAAAGTTTCGAGGCTGCAAATGAACTCAATGATGAGGATACAGGCAACCATATTTTAAGAGTCAATCTGTATTCAAAGTTTTTAGCTGAAAAGCTAAAATGTTCTAGTAAATTTATAAAAGAGATTGGAGAATATGCTTCCTTACATGATGTCGGAAAAATAGCTATCTCTGATTTGATTCTTAAAAAACCAGGTAAACTTACCTCTGAAGAGTTCGAAGAGATGAAAAAACATGTTATTTTTGGAAAAGAACTTATTCAAAAGATGCAACTTGGATCAATTGCTGAAAATATAGCTCTTTACCACCATGAGAAATGGAATGGAAAAGGTTACTGGTTTGGTTTATCTACTGATGCTATCCCTTTAGAAGCTAGAATTGTTGCTTTAGCTGATGTGTATGATGCCCTGCGTCAAAAGAGAGTCTATAAAGATGGATTTACTCATGAGGTCGCTGTTGAGATAATAAAAAAAGAACGTGGTGAACATTTCGACCCCGCTCTTGTAGATATATTCTTAATTCATCATAAAGAGTTTGATAAAATTTTTATCTCTCATTAAGTTTTTCAAAAACAATATTCCAACCTTTTTTATCCTTTTCTAGGTTATAAGGTTGAAATCCAAAATTTTGATATATTTTTATAGCTACATAGCTACAAGTTTGTGTGGAGAGGTATAATCCCTCTCCCATTTTTTTATCCTTAAATATAGTTAAAAGTTTTGATACAAGTGCTTTAGCCAAACCTTTCCCACCATGCTTTGGATCAATAGCTATCCAGTGTAAACGATACTCTCTTTTCTTATCATTCTGAAAATGTTTCCCTTCCCAAATAGCTCCAGTTCCTACGATTTCTTTATCTGGCCCCTCTATAAAAATCATCAACTCTTCTAATTTTTCCTCTTTTTTAAGAAAAACCTCTTCGAAATATCTCTCTCCTTCTGTTCTTTCTAATATATGTCCAGATGAAACTTGAATATCTGTCCACTTCTCTTTTAAATCAGAACTATACATTAAAAATTTATATCCCTCTAAAAGAGGTATTTCACTAAATTCTAAATTATCTTTTACCATCAAAAGATGGATATTTTCAACACTTCTATCCATTATTCTCTCCTTTTTTTAAGAAATACAGCATAAATATTGTTGATGCTACACCTATGAAAAGTGCACTCAAAAAGCCCATTTTATTATCTATTAGTGGAAGTATAATTATTCCTCCGTGGGGTACCATGGATTCTACTTTTAAAACTGTCGCTGCTGCTGCTCCTATTGCTGCTCCTATCACCGTTGTTGGAAGAACTGTAATATCTCTTGTTAAAAATAGTAAGGCTCCCTCTGTTATTCCAAGTATTCCTAATAGTATTGATATTACTCCTGCCTCTCTTTCAGTTTTAGAAAATCTATTTTTCAATATAAACTGTGAGACTCCAAGAGCCAAAGGAGGAGTAGATATTGCAACTGCTATCGCTCCCATAACATCCCCTCGATTATATACCAAAGTATTTGTAGCATAAACATATGCTACCTTATTGATTGGCCCACCTAAATCTACACCAATCAATCCACCTAAAACAAAATTTAAGAATATATTATTTTTATCATCTAAACTATTTAAATATTGTGCTAATCCATCTAAAATATATTTCATAGGTTCTTGAAATATATAGTGCATTCCTAATCCTACAACTAAAGTTGAAAGTATTGGAATAAGAACTATATACATAACCGAAGACATCTCTATTGATATCTCTATCTTTTTAAGTCCATTTATAAAATATCCTAAAAGTATTCCTACAAATATTCCTCCAAACATTCCTAATCCTATTACACCCGAAAGATACCCCAATATCATCCCTGGTATAAATCCAACACTTCCAGATAACTCCTTTGCTATACTTCCACCTAAAAGTGGTGGAACCATTAGAAAACTATAATCACTCAACTCTTTTATAAACTGGTTATCACTATAAAGTGATATTACCGATAGTATTCCCGCCACTATAAATATCGGTATAATCTGAACTATACTTTTTAATACTCTTTTTCTCATTAAAAAACTCCCACGTACTTTTTCTTAAATAGTATCATGGGAGCTATATTTCATCAATATTTTGTTACTTTACTTTTTTATCTTTTTAAGAATATTTACCATTATTGCACTCACTAATGATCCTACAACTATCGCAACTATAAACATAAGTTTATTTTCAACTACTGGCAATACAATTGGTCCACCATGAGGTGCGTGATCTGCTACTTTCCCTATTGCTGCTATCACTGCTCCAACTCCACTTCCAACCATTATCGATGGAATAACTCTAAATGGATCTGCTGCTGCAAATGGAATTGCACCTTCTGTAATTCCAATAAGCCCCATTGCAAATGCTGCTTTTCCAGCTTCTCTCTCTCCACTCTCATAATTTTTTGGAGCCATCATTGTAGCTATTCCCATACTTATTGGTGGAATACAAATTGCAACTGCTATTGGTCCCATAACTGTTGGAACACCTTGAGTTATCATAGCTGATCCAAATAAAAATGCAACTTTATTTATCGGTCCACCCATATCAAATGAAATCATACATCCTAAAATTAATGCTAAGAAAATCGAACCTGATTCCATTCCTTTTAATACATCTGTTAACATATTCATAAATCCACTTATAGGTGCTCCTATGAAATACATAATAACTCCAACTAACGATGTAGAAACCAACGGTATAACGAATATAGGCATGATAGGTTTTAATCCCTCTGGAACATTCCAAGACTTAACCCACTTAGCTATATAACCAGCAGCAAAACCAGCAACCATACCACCTAAGAATCCTGCACCAACACTATTTGCTAAAGCACCTCCCACTAAACCTGGAGCAAGCCCTGGTCTATCTGCTATACTCATAGCTATATATCCCGCAAGAATTGGAATCATCAGTCCAAAGGCTGCGGCTCCTAAGTCCAACATAGATTTAAAGAATGGATTTGTTACATCTGCACCCGATCCAGCTTTAATTCCTGAAAGTGCTATTGAAAGTGCTATTAAAACCCCTCCACATACAACTAGGGGAAGCATATGAGAAACTCCATTCATAAGATGTTTATAAATTCCAGTTTTCTCTTTTTTATCTCCCTTATTATCCTTGTTTGAATTTGAAGAAGCTACATAGACCTCTCCCTCTCCATTTAAAGTCTTTTCTATTAATTCTTTTGGAACTCTTATAGCTTGTTTTACTGGAACTTGAATTACTCTTTTTCCAGCAAACCTATCCATATCAATAGTTTTATCTGCTGCTACAATAACCCCAGTAGCTCTTTTTATATCCTCTGCAGAAAGTTCATTTTTAACTCCCACACTTCCATTCGTTTCTACTTTTATCTCTATACCAAGCTCTTTTCCTTTATTTACTAAAGAATCTGCTGCCATATATGTATGAGCTATTCCTACAGGACAAGCTGTAACAGCTATTACAAACCCAGCTTTTTTATCTACAGCTTTCTCCTCTACCTTTTTCTCTTCACTTAAAATAGCTAATACTTCATCCTCTGTTTTAGCTATCTCCAATCTTTCTCTTAACTCATCATCTAATAACTTATTTGTAAGTTTTGATAATGTTTCTATATGTGAGTCTGTTGCATTCTCTGGTGCTGCTATCATAAAGAATAACTTTGATGGTTCCCCATCTAACGAATCAAAGTCAACTCCCTCTGATCTTCCAAAAGCTACTGCTGGTTTTTTAACAGCTCTTGTCTTCCCATGAGGAATAGCTATTCCCTCTTCCAATCCAGTTGATGATGTTGCCTCTCTTTGCTTTACAACTTTTAAAAACTCATCTTTATCTTCTAATGCTCCACCTTCATTTAAAACCTCTACAAGTTCTAATAATATTTCATCCTTTGTCTTACCAGTTAGCTTTAATTTTATATACTTTTTCTCTAACATATCTCTCACTCCCTCTGGTTTTTATCTTATGCTCTAACTATACTTCAAACCTTTTTTTCTGTCAAATTCGCTATTTTAAACTTTTTGTTTCGTCTATTTTAGATTTTTATATTTTTTATTCTCTATTTTTACATTTTTGTTTCGTCTATTTATATGATAAAATATAAAAAAATAATTAAAAAAATTTTATTGAGGTGAAATAAATATGAATTCTCAAATTTTTAATCAGGATATAACTATAGATAAACGTACCTCAAAACTGGAAAATAATATCTTTTTAACAATTTTAAAAAAGATTGAGCAATTAAAAAAAGATGGTGTCGAACTTAAAACAGAGTTTCTTTTGACTACTAATGATTTTAAAAAACTGACTAAAGATGATATTCAAATAGGATTAAAAGGATTGATGGAAAAATATATAGGCTATTCCTACTGCGATGCAGACAGTAGATATACTCGAGTATTTTTTCCATATATAAGTTTCTTCTCTGAAACTAATGGTGAATTCAATATTACAGTTCCACCAATGATTATAAATTCTTTTAAAAAAAACAGTGTTGAGTGCTCTATCTCATTGAGAACCTTTTTCTATTTTAGAAAAAAATCATCTCATAACTTTTTCAATCTTGTTTTAAAAAATGATTCTGAGAATGTTAGCTTAACTCTTACTATTGAAGAACTAAAAGAACTGTTTAATATAAAAGATGAAGCTTACGACCGTTTCTTTGACTTTGAAAAAGCTCTTTTAAAACCACTACTTCAAAGTATCAACAGTCATTCTAACTATACTCTAATGTATAATAAGATTAAGAAAGGAGATGCTAAAAATAACAAAGTGACAGCTATAGAGTTTCTTTTAAAAAATAACTCTCTTATCCAAAAGAGTGCTGAAACTAACTACTTGATTCAACTTGTCAAAAATAATATCGAGGACTATAAAAATGTTTGGGAATCTATAAATAGCTGTATTAATGATATTGGTTTCATTCAATGTAAAAGAGCCATTCTATTTTTAAAAGAGAATAACTTAACTCTTTCAGATAATGAACTTATAAACTACCTAAAAAGAAAAGGTGAAAATATAGAAGAGATTCTTCAACTTAACAACCATACCCTTATTAAGGAAAAAATATCGCTATATAAAGATGTTTATAGTTTTACAAAGACAATATATAACATAATGATTGGATATAACTTTTACTATTCATTAAACTTCAAGTTTTTAAAAGATATAAAAGAGTTCCAAGAAGGGGATACATTTTTCTATAGAGATGAAAACTACATTATTTTTGGAACATATCTTGAAAATCGTGGAAGTTTTAAGATTTTCCAACCCCAATAAAAAAAGCGTATCAGATTATATTAGTTTCTGATACGCTTCATTTTTTAAAGAATTGAAAATATACTATCTAGTGATGATATTCCTTCATATCCCATAACTAAAACAACAATCACACCGAATATAGTTAAAATTGTTGAGTGTCTATAGTTACCTACTATCTCCTTTTTTCTAGAAGCAAGTAGGGTTATTCCTAAAGTTATTGGTAAAATAAGACCATTCAATGCACCCGCTAAAACTAGAAGTGATACTGGTTTTCCGATTCCTGCCATAACAATTGTTGAAAGTAAAATAAATCCTATTATGAATCTTTTCTCATATTTTAATACAAATGGGAAAAGAGTTTTCAAAAATGAGATAGATGTATACGCAGCGCCTATTATCGTTCCTAACGATGATGCTAGTATTACAACTCCAAATATTTTATAACCTATATATCCCGCTCCCTGCATAAAAGCTGAAGCTGGTGGGTTATCTGGATTAAGTTTTGCTCCAGAAGATACAACCCCTAAAACCGCTAAGAAAAGAGCTATTCTTATAACCGAAGCTATACTCACACCTATAAGTAAACTTTTATTTATATTTTCTAGATTTTCCTCACCTTTAATATTTGCATCTAAAAGTCTATGTCCTCCTGCAAATATTATATAGCCACCTATTGTTCCACCAAGCAGTGTCAGTAGTGAAAAACTTAAATCACTATAACTCTCTGGAAAAATAGCACTATATGCTGCTTCTACCACAGGTGGTTTACTTTCTAAAGCAACATACGATATAACTAAAATCATTAAAACCCCAAGTACTTTTGTAAACTTATCAATAAACTTTCCTGCATCTTTCGAGATAAAAATCAAAGCTCCTATCCCTCCAGCTATCAGTGCTGAATAAGTTAAATCAATTCCAAAAAGTACGTTTAATCCAAGTGCCGCTCCTCCAACATTTCCTATGTTAAAAGCAAATCCACCAAGAGCAACCAAAATAGCAATCAAATATCCTAAACCTGGAACAATTTTATTTGCCAAATCCTGCCCTCTCATCCCAGAAACACCGATGACCCTTGAGATATTAAGTTGAACTATCAATGTTATAACTATTGATAGTAAGATTGAGAATGCAAAATTTGCTTTAAACTGCTCTGTAAAAATCGATGCTTGAGTCAAAAAGCCCGGTCCTACTGCTGATGTCGCCATTAAAAAAGCGGCACCTAAGACAGCACCACCACTCTTTGAACCCATATTTTTTTTCATAAAAAAAATCCCTCCGTTATACTAACATGTTAAATAATGCTCAGACATTATATACCTTTATTAGTACTTTTACTAGAGGGAATTTTATTTTTTTATTACAAATTCAGTTTATAGATATCTAAGCTTTAGATAGATACCAGCAATCACAAGAGTTTGTACTGCTATTAACGCTCCAAACTTTAAGAATTGTACGAAATCTATTTTACAACCAGATTTCCCTGCTACTCCTACAGCTACAACGTTTGTTGCTGAACCTAGTATCGAGATGTTTCCACCTAAACATGATCCAAACGATAGTGCCCACCAAAGAGCATCAGTATGAACACCATTAAATGTAGGTGCCATAACATCTATAATCTTTGAAACTGTCGCTGCATTTGCTACGTTACCTATAATTGATGTAAATAGTGCTGATAGAGTCATTATAGAGTAAGTTGCTAATCCAAAGTTTCCTTTTGTCAGCTTTATCATCTGTTCACCAATAACATCTATAACGTGGATTTTCTCAATTCCAAGAACCATCATAAACAGACCTATGAAGAAGAATAGAGTGTCCCACTCAACATGCTTAAATATGTCTGCTGGCTTTCTTTTAGCTAGTGTTACTAGAAGTATCGCTCCACTTAAAGATATTATTGCAAGTCCTTTATTGATGAAGTTATTCAATATAAATCCAAGAATAACAAGTGAGAATATAATTCCAGCTTCTTTTAATAACTTTTTATCTTTTAAAGTTCTAGAAGGGTTCATTTCCATAATTCTAGCTTTTAGCTCTGTTGAAACATGGAAATCTTTTCCGTAGATAAAGTACACATTCACAAGTAAAACTACCATCGATATTATAGCTACTGGTGATGTATTGAATAGAAACTCATTGAACCCAAGACCACTCTCATGCCCGATGATCAGTTGAGTTGGATCTCCAATCAGTGTTGCATTTCCACCTATATTCGCAGCCATAATCTCTGTTATTACAAATGGGAATGGATTTAATTTTAACTCTCCCGCAAGTAAAATCGATATAGGCGCCATTAACAATATCGTTGTAACGTTATCTAAAAACGCCGAACATATAGCTGTTACTATCGCTAAAAATACTATCAGAAGGAATGGTTCCCCTCTAACAAATTTAGCTAACGTAATTGCAAACCATTGGAAAACACCAGTTTCTGATATCAAATGAACTATAATCATCATACCTATCAATAGGAATAAAATCTCTAATCTACTTGCTATTGCATGTAGTGCTTCCTCTTCATTAAATAAACCAACCATAGACATAGCTAAACCACCAATCATAGTTGCCCATGCCCCTGGGACTTTCTCTGTTATTATACAGTAGAACACTGCAATAAATATAGAGAGTCCTAATACTAAGCTTAACATAAACTCACTTCCTTTTATATATGTAATATTTTTCTTATAATATCCGACCTTAGAATAATTCCAAGATACCTTCCATTTTCAATAACATATATTCTAGTAACTCCACGATTCATAAATAGATATGAAACCTCCATTAAAGATGCTTCTTTATCTACTGTTACAACTCCATCTTGTCTATAAAGTTCTTCTATCGTAGTTGTTTTCTCATTTATTAGGTAGTTCTCAAAAGGTTCTCCAACAGTCATAAAGTTTAAATCATTTAAAATTGTTGTATACTTTGGCATTCCAAAGGCGATAAGCTCTCTTTCAGTTATCTCTCCTAAGAACTTGTTATTTTTATCCACAACAGGAATTCCACTTACCTTTTCCATAACTATTCTCTTTGCTATATCCTCTAGTGTATTAGTTACACTTGCAGGTCCTGGAGTATTTGTCATCAAATCTTCAGCTGTTATGTTGTGATCTATCTCTATATTTTCAGCTTTTAATATCTTTATTGTTTGAACAGGATCTTTTCCTGCTATTATTTTATCTAAAACATCTCTATTTTTTATAGCTAATTTAGAGATTCCTGACATTATTTTTAATATTTTTTTACTTTTTAATACATCAGCAAGTACAAGGATAACTATTTTTAATTCCTCTTCTTTATTATCTAAAGTTTTTACTTTAATAGGTTTTTCTGGGAAACCAATTGCTACTAATATATCATCATAGTGCTCTAACCTCGCGTGTGGGATAGCTACTCCATACCCTAAGTATGTTGATGCTTCTTCCTCTCTCTTCAAAACAGCCTTTTTCATAATCTCTTTTTCAAGTTTTAACACTTTGTTGTTTTCAACTAATTGATTCAACATATTCTCTACCAACTCGTTTATATTACTCCCTTTTATGTTGGGAATAATTACCTTTTCTGATAGATAGCTAGACAGCTTCATTTGAACACCTCCGTTATTTTTACACTACTTTGTTTTTTGTTCATTTTTAGTATAGCACATTTTTACAAAAAGTAAAGTCTTTTTGAACCATGAGTCAAATTTGTAGATAAAAACTAAAAAACCTTCTTCAGATTAGTCTAAAGAAGGTTTGTCTACAAATATATACTTTATATATTTTAATTTCCTTTTAAATTTTTATTATAATTTTTCTTCAAATTCATCCTTTGTTATAGGTTTACTAAATATATAACCCTGTCCTATCCTTACATTAGAACTAGCTAGGAATAGTAATTGTGCTTCGGTTTCAATTCCCTCTGCAACAATCATAACATTTAAATCCTTCACAAGACCTATAAATGCACTATAGATATTAGAAGCTACTAAGTTATCCTTTGTTCCTATGGCATCTAGTATACCTTTATCAAATTTTACAACTTCAAGTGGTAAAAGTGGAAGTAAACTAACTGTGGAATGCCCTGCTGTGAAATCATCCATAGCGAGAGATAATCCGAGTCTTTTTAATTCATCTATCTTCAATAGTGTAGTTTTTAAATTTGTTGAGAAAATCGATTCTGTTATTTCAACTTCTAACCATTTTCCTAAAACATCATTTTTTTCTAATAGCTCTTTTATCTTTTGAACAACATCGTCTCTTTCTAAAGTATTCATAGAAAGATTGAATGACAACTTAAACTCATCATCAACTAACTCATTCTCTTTTAAATCCCTAATAAACTTTATAGTCTCATCAGCTATTTTATAATCCACTAAATGAATCAGATTTATCTCCTCAGCTATTGGAATAAACTCAGCTGGTGATATAAATCCTAGCTCTTTATCAGACCATCTAGCTAAGCTTTCTCCACCAATAACTCTCTTTGTTTTTATATCAAACTTTGGTTGATACACAGCATAAAGTCCTGATAAATCTTTATTTCTTAAAAGGGATTTTATCGAATACTCTCTCTTCTTTATTTTTAAAAGCTCCTCTGTTGCTTCTAAATAGTAAGTTCCATTTCTTTTCTTTGCTTCCTCCATAGCCATATAAGCATGTTTAAAAGCATTTTCTAAATCCTCTGTTCCATTCTTTTTATAGTAACCTATACTCAAATCTAATTGATATGCTAACTTCAAAGCTTTCAATTCCTCTTTTAAAGAGTTTAATCTCTCTATTAAAAACTCCTCTTGAACAAATACATCAAACTCATCTCCAGAAACTCTATAGATATACTGCTCTGGGAATATTTTTTTTAAACACTGTCCTACAGCTTTTAAAAGATAATCTCCAGATGCTTGACCATATTTGTCATTTATCTCTTTAAAGTTATCAATATCCATAGTTATTGCATATCCTTTTAAAATTTTTCTCTTTGAAATAAAATTCAAAAACTCCGTTCTATTTGGCAGTCCTGTAATTAAATCTTTTTTTAACTCTCTTGTCACTTTATAGTTTGAAAGAATCTTATAGATAGAAGCCATTCCAAGTAAGCATGAGATTCCTAGCAAAATATACAATATTTTGTTTGTCACTTGAAACTTCTGATATTCATTAAAAGCTTCCTGCTTTTTTATTATATTCGCTTCCTCTTCTAATTTTTTTAGATTTAATCCATTCTTTATCCCCTTATTTAAAATGTTTGTTAACATCGCATCCTCTTCATGAAGAGCTAAGGAGATTGGTATTTTTACAAATTCATCAACTCTGAACTTGCTCGTATCCATTTTATTTATATCAAATTGTAGCGCTGTGTTTATCTCATGTCTATTTAAAGCTTTTTCTAATTGATCATAATTTCCATACAGCTTTATATCCCCATCTGAATAGAAATCCCTTGCAAACGTCTCTTCTACAGATCCTTTTACAACGCCTACTTTAGTATTATGAGTATAAAAGCTCGATATTTTATACAAAGTTGGAGTATATATCGCCTTTGTAAATATTAATTTCTTATTCCACTCTTTATTCTCTGGAAGAGGAACAATTCTTATTTTTTTATTTAAAAAATCTGCATAAGTATTGTTCCAATTATTATTTTTGTCATTTATTATTTTAAATTTTATACCTGTTCTTTTTGATAAGTTTTCAATAAAGAATGGTATAACACCAATAAATTTATTCAAACCTTTAGAGTAATAGCTCAAAGTATGATTTGAATCTAAAGCTATTGAGATTTGTGATAATCCTTGAAGATAAACCTTCTCCTCATCTGTCAAAGAGGACATAAATTTATTTTGATATGTTATATGTGTTCTTCTTTCTAAATGTCTATTTATTTTACCTTGGTACTTTTCTAAAAGAGCATTATTTATAATCTCTATTAAATCTCCTAGCTCTTTTTTGAGTGCTATTGACACATCTGGAAGATAACCAACTTTTATGCTTTCATCCCAACTCAAGACATTATATTTAGATGTTAAAAAAATCTTATCTTTTCTTTCGTAACTATCTTTAACTTCTATAATCTTTGCATCTATATCATTATATTTTAAAAATTTTTCTAAATACTCAATATAAAGAGAGCTTTCTGTTGCATATATCTCTTTTCCATTTAAAGATTCTAAATTATTTGGATCAAATTTCCCCTTACTTGAAGATGAAATATATATTAAATCGTCATATATAGGTAAACTGAAAACAGAACTTTCTTTTCTCTGCTCGTTTTGAGTCATTGTTCCCATGATATCAATCTCTTTATTTTTATAAAGTGTGATTACCTCATTCCAATCGCTCTTTATTACTCTGATATTCAAATTTAGATAATCTACTAACATCTCTTCAATTATACTATTCAAAGACTCTCCATCAATCATAGTATTATCAAAATCTGATGATTTTAATCCTAAAACCAACTGACGCCCTTTATAACTCTCTAATATTTTTTCCTCTTTAGTATTTTTTGGTATGTAGTTAGCAGAAAATATAATCTGAGTTAATAAAAGAAAATACAATACAAAAACCTTTCGCATTCATCCTCCCGCTCTTTTTATAATGACTTATATTATATCAAATTTTATACGGCCGGTCAAATTAATACTACTGTTTTTGTATGTTTCTTTCACTACCAGCTTCCGCCTCCGCCTCCACCAGCTCCACCACCAGAAGAGCCTCCACCCATAGATGAACCTCCCCCTCCAAAGTTAGTCGGTGCCTTCGGTGAAGATAACATACTTTCATTCAAAGCTCCCATAGAGTTATTTATTCCTCTCATGAACGCTGTCATAACAAACACATTTCCAACACTATTTCCTCCATACCACTGTGGTGGTTGAACTTGTAAATCCTTGAATTTATCAGCCCATACATCACTCACACCTAAAACTATTGTATAGGGAAGTATGTTGTAGAAATATCCAGGATTTTCATCTATAAGCATCTCTAATTTTCTTTTTTCAGCTGTTTCTAAGAATCTTTTAAATCCTTGAACACGTCCTAAAATCTCTCTACCATACTCTGTTCTCTTTTTTATCTTCGCACTGATTCCAACTGTTACTAGAATTGATATTCCAGCTAGAATCACTGTCATTCCCAACTCTAATATATCTCTAATATTGAAGTAGTTAACATATATAATAGTAGCAACAATAACTAAAAGTATTGACGCTCTGACGCTATCCCCAATCCTTAAAGACTTTGAATCATATAAAGTTTTTTTATTCATAATCAAATCAATCTCTAAAACTTCACTCGCTTTCTCCATATGCTTATAAAATCTATTTTTTAAACTTGATATTTTAACTTTTCCATCTAAATTTTTAAAGCTTTCTAAAGCTCTAAACATATAGTTTTCAAACTCTTTTGAAATATCATTTCCAGATTTTAAAAACTCTATTTCGAAATCATCTTTTGAGAAAAGTCCACTGCTTTTTATCTCATTTAATTTTAGATAACCCTTATCAGCCCAATAAAAAATTAAACTTGTTAAATCTTTGCTATGAACTACACCATCTATATAATATCCTACCTCTGTTGGAGTGAGATTATCTGGTGGATAAAACTCCACAGTTGGAATAACCTGCTTTTCATCTCTAAACTTCTTCCAAACTATAAAAGCTATTGCTGGAATAGCTATATAAACTATATACAGCAAAGTTTTTAAAAGATAGTATATACTTTTCTCTGCACTAAAATCAAAATATCCCTCTGGAAGCGGTAAAGCTATGGTTACACTCTCTTTCGGTCCTAAAGGTTGAACTGTATACCCCGAGATTGTATTTCCCGTCACGCTCCATTTTACGCCTTCATTGTTCGTACTACCACGAACACCTGAAGTGAAGTTAATTTTACTTTTATCAAATGATTTTGGAAGTGTTATCGTAAACTCTAATTTTTCTATAGTAGTATCCCAATCGTTTCCAATTAGATTATAATAAACCTCATCATATGAGCTCTCTCTATCCCATCCTAAATCATGATTGAATTTGATGAGATAATTTTTTATTCCTGTCACATAAAGATTTGGATTTCCCATTCTCAAATATATGTAATCTCCCTCATCTTTAGCTGAAGTTTGAACATTCGTCTGAACATTCCTAACTTTTATATCTCGACCATTAAACACCTCAGGAATAACTCTATATATCCCTCTTCGTGGCTCTTTAAAATCTACAGTTATATTTTCTGAAACCTGATATATATTTTTCTCATCTATAGTTATATCTACTCGATAGTTATCTATAACATATCCTGAATCTGCAAATATGTTACTAGCTAAAGAAACTAAGAGTAGAAATAAACTAAAACTGTACCTTAACATTTTGTCTTTCCTCTTCATTTTCAACTTTGAAGAATGGATATTTTTTGAATCCAAAGTTATTTGCAACTATTAAGCTTGGGAAAGTCTCACACATAGTATTATAAACTCTTACACTTCCATTGTAATATTTTCTAGCTTGAAGAATATCCTCTTCAATTTTTACAAGTTCATCTTGGAGTTTCATAAAGTTTTGATTTGCTTTTAACTCTGGATATGCCTCAGTTATAGAGAATAATCTACCTAAAGCTCCCGTAATCATATTTTCATTTTCTATTTTCTCCTCTGTTGTCGTTGCACTCATATATCTATTTCTAGCTGCTATAATTCTTTCTAAAGCTCCACCTTCATAATCTTTATAACCTTTTACTGTCTCAACTAAGTTTGGAATCAGATCATATCTTTTCTTCAAATACGCATCGATTGTTGAAAACGCCTCATCCACAAAGTTTCTCTCTTTAACAAGCTTATTGTAGATTCCTACACCATAAGCTACTAATAATGCTAGTAACACTAAAACAACTATTAAAATCATATAAATCCTCCTCTAAATCTTTATTTACTTCTTTGTCTATTATACAATATCTTGGTTAAAAATCCTCAAAAAAAAGAGGCAAAGATATCTCTTTTCCTCTCATTTTTATAGATATATATAGATTTATTTTTCTAATTGCTTTTTCACATAGTTTGGCAGTGCGAATGCCGCTCTTTGGATATCTGTATTATAGTAGTTTGTCTCTAATCCTAAAGCGTTCCATGCACTCTCATTACAATCTGACACCGGGTCATACTTTTTAGAAGCAAATCCAAATAGCCAATGCCCCGAAGCGTAAGTTGGTTGATGGAATTGATATACCTTTGCAATTGGGAAGATATTTTTTATCTTCTCATGAGCTTTTTTCATCTCAGTAGCATATCTTTCATAGTATGGTGATTCGTGTTGATTTACTAAAATCCCATCCTCTTTTAAAACTCTAAAACAGTTCTTGTAGAACTCAGTTGTAAACAATCCCTCTCCTACTGAGATAGGGTCTGTTGAGTCAACCAAAATAAGATCGTAAGCCCCACTCTCACACTCCTCAACGAACTTTAATCCATCGTCAAAAATAAGAGTTACTCTCTCATCCTCTAATCTATCCGAAGTAAACGGTAGATACTTTTGAGACAGTCTCACAACTCTCTCATCAATCTCGACCATATCGATTTTTTCAATAGAGTTGTATCTTGTAAGTTCTCTTACAGTTCCTCCATCTCCTCCACCGATAACTAAAACTCTCTTTATATTTAAATTCGTACACATAGGAACGTGAGCTATCATCTCGTGATATATAAACTCATCTTTCTCTGTTATCATAATCATTCCATCTAATGTAAAGAATCTTCCATACTCATCTGATGTAAAGAAATCTATCTTTTGAAAAGGTGTCTCTTCTGAATATAGATGCTCTTTAACCTTTATAGAAAACTTTGTATTTTCTGACCACTTCTCTGTAAACCATAAATCTAACATCTTTTTACTCCTCCTCAGGTTTGAAGGTAATTTTTCCTAACTCTTTTGTCGAATAGTTTCTGATTTTATCTACCATTCCTCTAGGTACCTCTATCGATTCACTTCTATCTGATTTAAATACATCCTCTAAGAATTTAAAGGCTGTCCATGGATCTATTTTATCCCCACATGTAAACACATCTACTGCTGCATATCCATACTCTGGCCATGTGTGTATCGCAAGGTGTGATTCCGATATTATTACCGCTCCTGATACTCCATATGGATTAAAGTGATGAAATACTGACTCTACTATAGTGGCATTAGCTATTCTTGCCGCCTCATTCATGTGCTTATCCACAAGAACTGGATCCTTTAGTATCTCCTCATCACAGTTGTAAAATTCAATTAATATGTGTCTTCCAAGTGTTTCTAATTTCAATTTTTCCTCCCCGATTTCAGTTTTTTAACAAACTTTTTACATTATTTTAACAAAAAATTAAATTCAATTCTTAAAATATTAAACTTTTGTTTAAAAAAATATATTTGAAATTTAATATTTTTAACTTTTACAATATAATATTAAATTTTTAGATTTTTGTCAATTGATTTTTTCTAGAAAAGAGAATATACTATAATTATCGATAATTTAAGGAGAGATTTAGATGGAAATCGGAAAAAAATTAAAAAGACTAAGACAGGAGAAATACCTTACTCAGGATGAATTAGCTAGCCGTTGCGAACTTTCAAAAGGTTTTATATCTCAAGTAGAAAGAGACCTTACATCTCCATCTATCGCAAATTTAGGAGATATCCTTGAGGGTCTTGGAACAAATTTAAAAGATTTCTTTAGTGATGACGGTGAAGAAAAAATCGTCTTTGATGAAAATGACGCTTTTGAAGTCATCGATTCAAAATTAAAGTACAAAGTTGAGTGGATTATTCCGAATGCTCAAAAAAATCAGATGGAACCTATTCTTTTAACTATTGAAGAGGGTGGGAGATATAAAGAGGAGATTGCTCACGATGGACAGGAGTTTGGATATATTCTAGAGGGAGAGATAAATATCCATTTAGGCGATAAAATTTTTAAAGCTAAAAAAGGAGAATCTTTTTATTATAGCTCTGGAAAAAACCACTACCTTTCTAACTGTGGAAAAGGAATCGCTAAAGTTCTGTGGGTTTCAAATCCACCATCATTTTAAAAGATATAGAGTCAATCTGTATCTTTTTTTATTTCTAAATATGAACTTTTTTACCCATTTTTTTTCATTCATCATGAAATTTTTCGTATTTTCTAGTTGTCTCTTTTATGCTACTATACTAACAGTATTAGTATTACTAAAAAGGGGGCGGGAATACTATGAATTCTACAAATGTAAATATTTTAAAACTTTTATCTCAAGGGAGTTTTTCTCCAGAATCATTGGCTTTATATGTCAATGTTGAAAAAAACTCTATTCAAAAAAATATTGTACAGATCAATGAATTTCTAAAAGACAACTCTTTTGACTGTATTAAAGTAAAGGATTCTGAATTTTCTTTAACATTGAGTATTAAACAGTGGGAAAATATATTTTCAAGAAAGGATTTTATCACTTCTAATGAGATTTCAGATTATCTTTTTATTAAATTTATACACAATAAATTTATAAACTTAGAGGTTGAAAAAGAGATTTTAGATCTTTCTAGAAGCTCTATTGTTAGATACTTCAAAGATATCAAAAAGATATTAGATTCGACTGGTACTACATATACATACCAAAGCGGTAAAGGAGTTAGAATCACTCACGTTTCAGAGGAGTGCAAGTATGTTTTCTGCAAGAAGCTTGTAAAATTCTTCATCAACGGAGATTTTACCCTAAAAAAAGATTCGCTTTTAGCTTCAGTTTTAGTTGAATATAACTTTATGGAACTTTTTGAAAAATTATACACGACATTAAAAAAAGCTGAGGTTTCTAGTACTAATTTTATAATTTCATTTCTTTCAACACTTTTTGTGCTGAACAAAACTCTTGGCGGCTTTGATTTAAAAGTACCTAATTTAGATTATTCAAAATATGAAGATTTGAGAGCTTTTATATCTCTAACAATGAAAGAGTATGATAAAAGTTTTCAAGAACAAACCTTCATTTTTATGGTCAATATAAAAAACAATCTCTCTTTCTTCGAAAAAGAGATTGGAAATAAAGGAGATATTCTTATATCGAAAATAAAAGAAAGATTAAATTTTTCAAAATTAGATTCAGATTTAGAAACAATTCTTCTAAGAAAAATCTGTATCTCATTTTTTAAATATGAAAACAAAATACTTAAAGTAAAAAATATTCCTATTGACCAGTCAGATGAGAAATTAATCGATATTTTAGATGATATTTTAAAAGAATTAAATTTCAAACTATTTTTCCATGATAAAATCTCAATTGTGAGCATTTTAAAAAAGATTATAATTGAACATAATAAAGAGTTAGTAAAGGATGTCCTTTTACTATTTAATGAGATTACAATATCCGATGATCACTACTTAAAAGATAATTTAAAAGTAAAAGCTCCTGATATAAATTTTCATATCGAGCCTGCATTCCTCTATAAATTGAATACAACTTTGTATAACCATAAGTATAATCTGGTTTTAAGTGATGAAAGTTATATCTACCAAAATATTAAACTTTTAGATTCATATAACTATCTAAATATACTTAATCTTGTTAACAACCATATCTTAGAGGAAGTTTTAAAAGGTCTTAACTTATAATTAAGACCTTTTTTTGATTTATTCCTTTTTTCATGTTATAATATTGCCCAATGAAATAATAATTTTAAGGAGCAGTTTGCTATGAAAATAAATATTAATACAAACCACATAAGAATCTGTAAATTATTAGAATATACGTCATACAAAACGACAGATTTTATCGCAGAGTTTTTGAAAATGGATAAACAAAATGTTAATCTTTATATAAAACAAATCTACTCCTTCACAGATTCAGAAGAGTCCAAACCTACAATCCAATCTATGATTAACTGTATTTGTAAAAATACAACTCTTCTAGGTGATTTGAAAAAGGAGCAACGTTTTACAAAAGAGAATAGAGTTCTTTATATAATTTTAATTCTTTTAAGAGATAGATACATAAATTTAAATAGTCTTTCTAGCTTGTTAGAGGTTTCAAGAAGGGTTATCGGAACTGACTTGGCTTTCGCTAAAGAAGCTCTTAGCATCTATGATTTAGATATCAATAGCTCAAATGCGAAGGGGATATCTATTTCAGGAAGTGAAAAAAACTTAAAGCTTGCTAGTTTATCATATCTTTATAAACTATTTGTTGAGTTTGAAGAACTTCCAACTATAATTACAAAAGATTATCTTGATTTTTTTGATGAGCAGTTTCATATAAAGTTAAATAAAGATGTCGATACCTTTATAAATGAGTATAGCTTTGATTATTTTTCACAAAACAAAAATCTTCTAAAAGCTTTCTTTATAATCTATGGTAATTTAGCGGATCCAGATGAACCTACAATAGACTCTTTGAGTTTCAATGAGTTCAAAATATATTTTAAAGATTTTATAGGAAATCAGAAACTGAAATCTTGCTATAGTTTTTTTAAAATCTCTTTTATGGGCAAGATACTTTTAAAAAACTTAAACATATTTTTAGATACTTTAAAATTCTGTGATGGTGGTTTATACGAAAGGAGAAATTCACTTTCAAAAGAGATTAACACTGTAAAAGCGATGGTTTTTAAAAATCTATCTCTACTGATAACAAAAACAAACTTCTTGGAGAAATTTGTCAACAAAGTGAGCTTAGCTCATGACAAAAGTATTCCTTTAAAAATATGTGACTTAGAGTTTTTACGATTCAATCTACCTGAAGAGGATAGATTAAAATGTCTTCAACTTTTCTTTACTCTAAGAAAAATCTATCAAAATATACAATTTTCAAATGTTATCTTTTTATATATGTGGAGTTCCCACGAGGAAAGTTTAAGTAGCGTTAA
Source organism: Cetobacterium sp. ZWU0022 (assembly GCF_000800875.1). Lineage (NCBI taxonomy): Bacteria > Fusobacteriati > Fusobacteriota > Fusobacteriia > Fusobacteriales > Fusobacteriaceae > Cetobacterium > Cetobacterium sp. ZWU0022. The sequence continues at coordinate 43,680 of NZ_JRJZ01000191.1, read as the reverse complement.
AAATACACTTGTTGTTTTTGACCGTATTCCAACATTCCTCTTCCCAATTATAAAAAATAGATTTCTTCTAAAAGAAAATATGAATATTTTGAATTTTATAAAAGCAGATGAATTAGAAAACTATCTTTCTAACTCTGATATAAACTGTGTTATAACTTTTGAAAAACTGAATTCCGATAAAGAGTATCCTTTTATCAAAGCGTATACTCTTCCAATTTTATAAAATAAAAAACTCCTTTATTTTTGAAGGAGTTTTTATATTTTTACAATTTTTATAAATTTAATTTTACTGTATAAATCTTTTCCTATCTTTGTAGGATGAATTTTGAATACTCTTTTGTCATCAAAAGTTCCAAACTTTTGTATAAGTTTTTCCTCTTCTAACTTCTTTAAACATAATGATACAGATCCTTTTGATAACTGCATTCTTTTTGTCAACTCACATAATGTAATTCCTGGAGTTTCGTTTATCGTAAATAGTATCTCCTCTTGAGTATAATTGATATGATACTTCTTTAATTCATTTTTAATTTCCATCATTTTACACATAGTAACACCCCTAATATTAAAAGTTTTTGACTCTATAAAACAGTTGTATTTTTATAAAAAAAATACACCTATATTATGAGTTGTTCATAACTAAGTGCAACTGGCTGCCATTTTAAAGGCCCTATAGCTTTGCGTCATAGAGTTTCCTCTACTTTGCCGTATTTATCTTTCGGTATTATTATAACTCATTTAGGATATTTTTGCAACAATATTTCACCCTAAATACAGACAGGATGGATATTAACCACCCTGTCTACTGTATATATTATTAGGATTAGGCAACTTTTTTACAAACATCTTCATAAATTTTATAAATCTATTTGGACATCAAAATTAATGTTTTACATTGAATTATAATAACATATTTATATAGTTAATTATATAATCCATTTTTTATTTTTTTGAATGCAAATTTGACATGTTGAATGTCTTTTATTTTCCTGTAAAAATACAAAAAAGACGATTCTAAATCGAATCGCCTTTCCTCTTTTGAACTATATTATTTTATTAATCCCATTAATCTTGGTAATGCAGTTGAAAGTTCTGGAACGTGAACTACCACCGCCCTAATAGAGGGCGGGGCTTCGTGGGAAGTATCTGACTCATGTCGGATATATTAATCACGCTCTACGGGTAGTCCCTACCCTGATATATGCTTTAATAGGCTAGTAGCTCTTTACCAACCTCACGAATATTTATACTTGCGTTTAAGTCTCTATCTATCTCTGAGTTACATTCATCACATTTGTAAACTCTTGAAGATACTGGTAACTCAGCTTTTATAGCACCACAAAATGAACAAGTTTTTGACGATGGAAACCACTTGTCGATTTTTATTACTTGTTTACCTAAAAACATTGATTTGTATTGAAGCATGGTTGTAAACATTCCCCAACCATTATCAGCGACGGATTTACCAAAATTCAATGCTGCACTCATGCCTTTCATGTTAAGGTCTTCAAGTATTATTGCGTTATACTTAGTTACAAGTTCATTTGATAATTTGTGTAAAAAATCTTTTCTACTGTTTTTGATAAGGTTATGAATTTTAGCAACTTTTAATTTTGCTTTATGCCAATTTTGGGAGAACTTAACTTTTCTTGATAATTCTCTTCCAGCTTTAATGAGTTTAGCTTCTAACTTTCTAAAAAATCTAGGATAGTGAGCCCTTTGGTTATCGGAGCTAACAAAAAGTTCAGACATAGCAAAATCAAGACCAACAATATTGTTATCGCTTGGAACTTCTTTAATATCCTTTTCAAATTCAGTTAGTAAAGAAACATAGTAAGCACCATTAGGTTCTTGGCTAATGGTAGCTGATTTAATTACATAATTTTGAGGTATCTGTCTATGAAGTTTAGTTTTAACTAAACCTAGCTTTGGAAGTTTTAGAAAATTTCCTTCAATTCTAATATTATTACTTGTAGATACTGTATTGTACGATTTTCTAGTTGACCTTTTAGATTTGAACTTAGGAAATGCTGTACGCTTTTGAAAGAAATTCTTATACGCAGTTTCTAAATTTTTAAGTGATTGTTGTAATGCTATTGAATCAACCTCTTTCAAGAATGGTAATTCAAGTTTAAGTAGGGGGAGCTCTTTAGCTTGGGTATTGTAAGTTACAGATTTTTTCTCTGCCTCATACAATTCTTTTCTCTGAGCCAAGAATCTATTATACACAAGTCTAGTACAACCAAAAGTTTGATTAATTGTATTCGCTTGAGTTTCATTAGGATAGATTCTGTATTTAAAAGATAAGTTATATGTCTTCATAGTTTTCACCTCCATTTTTTAAATTTAATATGCTATGATAATACCATATTAAAATTTAGTTGTAAAGGAGAGTAGAATTCCGAATACAGAATTTAAAAAGAATAGGCATTCTATCTACAATTTAACTTATCACTTAGTTGTAATTACAAAATATCGTAGAAAATGTATTGATGGGGAAGTTTTGGAGGATTTAAAAGAAATATCAAAGAGATTATTAGGTGTCAAAGATGAGAGTGTTTTAGAGGTGAATGAAGAAGAAGAGCATTTGCATATTAAGCACTGGTGGAGCAACGATTGAAACTATTAAGCGGTATATTGAATCGCAAGGAACTGAAATTGCCCCGATTCATCCTCTCCCTAATAGAGGAAGAGGTTTTCTCGGGGCGTTTTGATAAACTACTAATAGTAATACGAATATTATTACAAATCAGTTTTCAATGATTATTTTATTATTTTTCTATTTTTTGAATCTATAACAATTATTTCATATTCCTCTTGAATAAATTTAATATCCCCATCTTTTTGAATATTTATAGAAATTGTTTCTTCACTAGTTACTACTTCTACACTTATTTTTGCATATTTTCCTGACTTATAATTTTGTGTTAATCCGTCATCTTCAAATGATACGAACTTTGTTTTATTATTATTCTCAGATGCATAAACAATAAATCCTCTTTTATCTTCATCTTTCGTCTCGAAATTATAATCATTAATAGTATTTATAGGAATAATTGCTCCCTCTTTTATAAATAGTGGAAAGGTACCTAACCCTGCTTCAACTTCTATCGTTTGACCACCTTCATATATTTTATTAGTATTATAGTCGTACCATGAGTTTCCTTCTGGTAAGTATACTTTTCTTGTTTTTTCTCCTTCTGTAATCACAGTTGCAACTAACATATTATCACCTAATAAAAATTCATCATTTTCATTAAATGTATTTTTATCAGCTTCATAGTTATAAAATGTTGGTTTCATTATTGGAGTACCATCGATATGAGATCTATATAGTAAATTATATATATAAGGAGTTATCTTTCTTCTAAAGTCCATAGCTTTTTTTATTTCTGGTAAAACTTCTTTATACATCCAAGGTACATTTACTGTTTTATCATCATTCCAAGAATGAATTGTGAATCTTGGGTAGAAAATACCATTTTGTATCCATCTTACAAATAGTTCTGGAGACGGTGCTGGACCTGAGAATCCTCCAACATCATGACCCAAGTTATAAACTCCTGACAAAGATAAACTTATTGCCATATAATTATTATATCTTAATGTTTTCCATTCTGTTCTATTATCTCCAGACCATGTTTGAACATATTTTTGCATACCAGGACATCCTGCTCTTGAGATAAGATATGGTCTTTTATTTTTATCGAACTCTTTTTGAGCTTCAAATGATGATTTCATCATAAGTAAAGTTTGAATTGGTCTTATTAATTCTATATCCAGTTCTTCTCCAAATCCATTACATCTAGCTTTTGGGTCCCAAATCTCATATTCATTATTATCGTTCCAAGTTGAGTCAATTCCTAGCTCTAAAAGTTTCTCTTTTACATTTTCTTTCCACCAATTAATAGCTTCTTGATTTGTAAAGTCTATATACGCTCCATTATCATCCCAGAATTGAACTAACTCAGGCTCATCACTAACGCTCTCTTTTACAAATAGACCTTTCTCTTTCATCTCATTAAATTTTGGATGGTCATGTAAAAATGCAGGCTTTATATTTGCACAAAGTCTAACTCCATTTGCATGATAATTATTTGTAAACTCTTTTACATTTGGGAACTTTTCATTATTCCAATTAAATACATATCTCTTATCTCCAATAGAAGTGTATCCTGAAGACAATTGAAATGAATCACATGGAATTTCATATTTTTTACAATCATCTAAGAAATTATTTAACAGTTTTTGTGACTCTGGTAAATCTGTATAAGTCATAGTTGATCCCGAATAACCAATACTCCATTTAGGTGAAAATATAGTTTTTCCAGTTAACCAAGAGAATCTTTCCGTTACATCTTTAACTTGTGGCCCAGCAATAACATAATAGTCTAAATCTCCATCTTTAGCCTCAAAATATCTATATAATCCGTGGTAGTTATCTAGTTCTGTTCCCATCTCAAAAGTTACTGTTGAGAAATTATCATAGAATAATCCAAATGAGTATTTAGTTTCTGGATTTCTAGTTATATAAAATGGAATATGTTTATATAAAGGATCACTATACTCCGCATCATAGCCCATTGGATCTAAATTTTTCATTCTCATTCTTCTAAAATGTTTATTTACTTTTCCACTTTTTTCACCAAATCCAAAATATTGTTCCTTTAAATCTCTTTCTAAATAATGGTAAATATGTTTATCCCAATATCCAAAGTTATACGCTTGTGTTTTTCTATCTTGGGCTATTTTTATCCAACTATTATTTATTTTACCAAACCAAGTCATCTTCATACCGTTAAGATCTACAACAACTTTTAAAAGTTCAGTTGAAATTATTACTGTTTCTTGAGTTTCTTCAATTTCAAATTTTGGTAACTGGAATGCTGAATGATCAAATCTCTCCCTTCCTTCTATTGGAAAATCTTCCATTCCAGGTGTTACAGTCCAAGTTTTTCTAAGTTTTAATTCACCTTCTTTTAAAAATGTTACTTTAAAAATATCTTTTTCTAAAATCGAAAGCTTTACTTCTAAATTTAATTCTTTTGAAACAAATGTTACTATATTTTCTCTATTGTCTTTTTTTTCAAATAAATAGTTCAATTTTATTCCCATAATATACTTATGAGGGTAAAATTAATTTACCCTCGCCCTCCTTATTTATACAATTTTTTTATAGTAATTTAAATAGTTTTGGTAATCCTAAACTTATCCATGGAATATATGTTATCATTAAAAGAGTTATTATTAATCCTATAAAAAACGGTACTAATTCTTTTATAACCTCTTCAATTTTAACTTTGGCTATCCCACACCCTATAAATAATACACTTCCCACTGGGGGAGTACAAATTCCAATACATAAATTTGATACTAACATTATACCAAAATGTACTGGATGTAATCCCAATTTTGTTGCAATCGGTAAAAATATTGGTGTAAATATTAATATTGCCGGTGTTAAATCCATAAATGTTCCAGTTATTAATAAAATAACATTCATTAACAGTAATATTATAATCTTATTATCTGATAATCCTAAAATTGTATTTGTTATAAATTGAGGTATCGTTGAAAATGCCATTGCCCAAGACATAATACTTGATGCACCTATTAAAAACATTATTATTCCAGTCATTTTTATAGTATCTTTAAATATCGTTTGCATATGCTCAAATGTTAGACTTTTATAAACTATAACAGATAAAAATAGAGTGTAAACTACTGATATTGCAGAGGCTTCCGTAGCTGTAAATATTCCAGCAATTATTCCTCCAATTACTATAACTATTAGTAGTAAACTCGGAATTGCATCTAAAATAATTCTTGTAGCTTCCCCAAATGAAACTTTCCCTTCAACTGGATAATTATTCTTTTTAGCGATAAAATATGCTATTATCATCACACTAAGACCCATAAGTATTCCAGGTATATATCCCGCTACGAATAGGGCTCCTATTGATGTTCCTCCACTTACTAATGAGAAAACGATCAGAGATCCACTTGGTGGAATAAGCAATCCCGTTGGAGATGATGCTATATTTACTGCTGCGGAGAATTTAGGATCATATCCCTCTTCCTTCTGTAAAGGATCTAATGTTCCTCCAATTGCTGCTGCTGCCGCTACTGCCGATCCTGAAATCGATCCAAATAACATATTCCCTAAAACATTAACCTGAGCAAGTGATCCAGGTAATCTTCCACCTAATAGCTTGGCAAAGTTAACTAATTTTATTGCAATTCCGCCTGTATTCATTATACTTCCTGATAGAATAAAGAATGGTATTGCCAACAGTGTAAAACTATCCATTCCAGTTATCATTTTTTGAGCAGATGCTATAACTGCTACATCAAAAGGTAAATTAATAAGTATTGTTAAAAATGAAGCTAATCCAATTCCTATAGATATTGGTGTTCCTATGGCTAATAGAATGAAAAAACTTATGAATAAAACGCTTATCGTTAAAGCCATTACTTATTCCCCCTCCTTTAAAATACCATTTAGTTCAACTATATCTATTAACATATATAATAGATTTATTACTCCTGAAATAGGAAGTATTGAGTATATAATTCCCATTGGAATTTGTAAAGATGGTGATAGTTGTCCCATTGTATTTAGTGATAGTTGTCCTCCACCAATTACTTGAACCAGCAATATAAAAATTAAAACAATCACCGAAATAAGTATTTGCAATTTTATTGTCTTTTCTTTTGTTAACTTATTAAATAATAAATCTATTGACAAGTGAGCTTTTACTCCGAAAGAATATGTTGCTCCTAATAATCCTATCCATATTAAACTAAATCTTGAAAACTCATCTGTAAATGTACTCGGATTATTTAATACATATCTTGATATAACCTGCCAAGTAACTGCTAAAACTAACAGTGTTAAAACTAGCGAGGAAAATAAAATTATTATTTTATTTATTTTATTTCTTATACTTTCCATTATTAACCCCCTTTATTTTGAATCTCTGATTGAATTGATTAATCTAGCCATTGTTTCGTTTTTCATCAACTCGTCATACATGGGTTTAACTTTTTCTTGAAATGGTTTTTTATCTGGATATACAAATTTTACATTCATCTCTTTAGCCTGCTCTATTTGTATTTTTTCCATTTCATCCCATAAAGCTACTTGGTACTCAAAAGCTTCTTCCGCTGAATCTTTAAATATCTTCTTTTGCTCATCATTTAACTTTTTCCAAGTAGAATTACTAATAAAGAAAACATCTGGCACAATTGTGTGCTCGTCATATGAATAAAATTTCGATACCTCTCCATGTCTATCTGTTGTTATAGCTGAAATATTATTTTCAGCACCATCGACAACTCTTTGCTGCAATGCTGTATATAACTCTCCATAAGATAAAGGCGTTGCTGTTCCACCTAAATACTCAACCATTTTTATAGCTGTATTACTTGGCTGAACTCTTATTTTCAATCCTCTTAAATCATCTGGTGATTCAACTGGTTTTGAGCCATAAAAGTTTCTAGTTCCTGCCGTAAAATATCCCAACCCTACAAATCCACTTTTTTCAGTCATCTCTAGGAATTCATCTCCAACAGAACTTTTTAATGTTTTTAAAAAATGCTCATAACTATTAAATAAATATGGCATTGAAAATATTGCATATTCCTTAACAAATCCTTCTATTGGAGAAGCACTAGCTTTTGTCATATCAATTGCTCCAGCTTGCATAAGTTCAATCAATTCTCGTTCTTGACCTAATTGACCATTAGGAAATATTTGAATTTTTACTTCTCCATTTGTTTTTGCTTCCACTAATTCAATAAACTTTAGCATTCCTTTATGAACTGGATGTGTTTCACTTAACCCGTGAGCTAATTTTAAATTTAAATCCCCACTACCTTCATTTTTATTGCAACCTAAGATTGTAAAAAGTATGATAATTAAAAAAATTATTTTTTTCATATCTTTTGCTCCCCATAAATTTTAATTTTTTATTTTACTTCTAAACACTTGTGTAAAGTGTTTCTAACTGCATCCTCCCCAGATAACATTTCCACAAAGTAATTCTCTATTAATTCTGAAAGACCAACCTCTTCTAAATTTACTCCAAATATTCTTTCATTTGTAAGTACATTTTTCAGTTGTCCAGTATAAGTTTCTGGTTTTCCAAACTCGATTCCACTTAATTCATTTTTAAGCATCTCTAACATTGGATCGCTACTAATTGATCTTTCTAATCCTTTATCATCTACCCCTAAAAGATATCTAAACCATCCAGCTAAAACTAGCGGGATATATTTTAATGATTTAACATCTAAAGTTTCGTCAGCCATATATGACTTTATAGTCTCTCCAAATCTGATAGCTATCTTTTGAGAAGTATCTGTAGCTATTCTTTCTGGTTGATCTGGAATATATGGGTTTAAGAATCTTTCGTTTATAACCTCATCTATGAAGGCTTTTGGATCGATTATTCCTGGGCTTTCAACAACTGGTAAAGCTTCGTTATAACCAACCTCTTTTATTAATCTGTTTAAATCCTCATCACTTGCAGTATCGTAGATTGATTTCTTATTTAGAATACATCCGAATATTGCTAGTGTTGTATGTAGTGGGTTTAAACAAGTTGTAACTTTCATTTTCTCTGTCTTTTCAACAGTTTCTCTATCTGTTAAGAACACTCCTGCTTCTTCTAGCTTTGGTCTTCCATTAGGGAACTTATCCTCAACTATGAAGTACTCAGGAATCTCAGCATTAACAAAAGGAGCTACGAAACTATTTCTATTTGTGATAACTGGTGACATATCTTCAAACCCTAGGTTCTCAAGAGCTACTTTTACCTCTTCAGCTGGTCTTGGAGTTATCTTATCTATCATAGTTACAGGATAAGCAACCTTAGATTCATCTTTTAAGTAAGTTAAGAACTCAGTCTCAATTCCACCGTTAGTGTTCCAAGCTGTAGCTATCTCTAAAACAGCTTCTCTTATCTTGTCTCCGTTTCCAGAGCAGTTATCCATACTAACTAAACTTATTGGAGCTCCATTAGTTTTGAATCTTGAATAAAGTAATCTTGTAATTAAAGTCATCACATGTTTTGGAGAGTGGAATCCATTTTTGAAATCTTCTAAAATAACACCGAAGTAGTTTCCTGCTGGGTCCTTTAAGTTATATCCTTTTTCAGTTATTGTGAAACTTACCATTTGTAATGATGGATTGTTTACAATAGCCTCTAAAGCTGCGAAGTTTTGAGTTGTAGCTTCTATTGACTCTACAATACTTCCTAAAATCTCATTTTTGAAATCTCCATTTTTGTTTAACGTCGTTAAGATAGTTAAGTTATCAAATGGTGTATAAGCTTTCTCGATAATCTCTGTATCGAAACTTTCTGCTACAATAATCCCTGTGTTCTCTAGATTTTTTTCAATTAAAACTTGTGCTACTTTCCCCATGTATGCTCTAAAGATGTTTCCAGCACCAAAGTGTAACCACTTTGGAGTTTTTAATGTGTCCTCTTTTACTTTTTCAATATCATATTTTGGTACGATTACCCCTAATGAACCATCTATGTTTTTTATATCCTTTAAGTTTAATTTCATGTCATATCTCCTTTTGTTAATAAATGTTACTTTAACTTAGAAAGAGTTTCCCAGATTCCAGTGATATAACTTGCTCCAAGAGCTCTGTCATATAATCCGTATCCTGGTTTTCCTGTTTCTCCCCAAATCATTCTTCCGTGATCTGGTCTTAAATATCCTGTGAAGTTGTTCTTATGAAGTGCTTTCATAATATCAACGATGTCTAATGATCCACATCCTGAGTAGTGAGCTGACTCTTCGAAGCTTACACCATCTTCAAGAAGCTTTACGTTTCTTACATGCATGAAGTGAATTCTTCCCATTGCACTGTACTTATCTACTAATTTCTCCATGTTGTTGAAGTTAGCACATCCTAAAGACCCTGTACAAAGAGTTAATCCGTTGTTTTTGCTATCTACGATGTTTAATAATCTATCGATGCTCTCCTCAGAAGTTATGATTCTTGGAAGACCGAAGATTGGCCAAGGTGGATCGTCCGGGTGGATACCCATATCAACATCCGCTTCCTCAGCAACTGGAATGATCTCTTTTAAGAAGTACTCTAGGTTAGCCCATAACCCTTCTGTTCCGATACTCTTATATCCAGCGAATAACTCAGCTAATTGCTCTTTTGTGTAACTTGAATCCCATCCAGGTAAAGATAGGTTGCTGTTTAATGGATCTAATGCATCAACTTGGTCTTTGTAATAAACAAGAGTTGTTGATCCATCCTCTAACTCTTTATCTAACTGTGATCTAGTCCAGTCAAATACTGGCATAAAGTTGTAGCATATAACTTTAACTCCAGCAGCTCCTAAGTTTCTTATGTTTTGCTTGTAGTTTTCGATTAACTCATCTCTTCTTCCGATACCTAATTTGATATCCTCATGAACAGGAACGCTCTCTATAACATCAAACTTTAATCCAGCTTTCTCAACTGTTTCCTTTAAAGCTAATATTTTCTCCATTGGCCAAACCTCTCCAACTGGAACGTCGTATATAGCTGTTACGATGCTATCCATTGTAGGGATTTGCTTTATATATTCCAGTTTAACTGGATCGTTTTCTCCATACCATCTAAATGATAATTTCACTTTTGCCTCCTTAAAATATCTATATATTAATTAAATTTCTAACTTAAAATAGTTCTTTGCATTGATGAAGCATATCTCTTCTATCATAGCTTTTAAAATCTCCTCATCATATGGAACCTCTCCATCCTCTACCCAAGTTCCTACAAGGTTACAAAGTATTCTTCTGAAATACTCATGTCTTGTATAAGATAGGAAACTTCTTGAGTCTGTTAGCATTCCTACAAATCTTCTTAAAAGTCCAAGTTGAGATAGAGCTGTCATTTGACGAATCATTCCATCCTTTTGGTCATTAAACCACCATCCAGATCCGAATTGAATCTTTCCTGGAGTATCACTATTTTGGAAGTTTCCAATCATCGTTCCAAGAACTTCATTATCCTTTGGATTTAAACAGTAAAGAATTGTCTTTGGAAGCTCTCCATTTACATCTAAGCTGTTTAATAACTTTGATAGTACCTCTCCATAGTTATTATCTGCTATTGAATCAAACCCTACGTCTGCTCCTAATCTCTTGAACATTCTTTCGTTGTTGTTTCTAAGAGCACCCATATGTAGTTGCATTCCTAAATCATTTTTGTAGTAGATTTTTCCAAGTGCTAGGAATATCTCAGTTTTATAGATATCCGCTTCCTCTTTAGTTAGCTTTTCATCAGCTAATCTCTTCTTGAAAATCTCTTCGATTTTATTTTCTGTATCTCTAGTGAAGAATGGTGCTTCTAAGCTGTGGTCTGTTACTAGACATCCATTAGCCTTAAAGTATTCTACTCTAGTTTCTAACACTGCTACTAATTTTTTGAAAGAGTCTATCTTTTCATTTGATACACTCTCTAATTTGCTAAGCCAAATTAGGTAATCCTCTTTCTCTAGGTAGATAGCCTTATCAGGTCTAAACGTTGGAAGAACTTTAACTTTGAAGTTCTCATCTTTTAAAATCTCTTGGTGGTACTCTAATGTATCGATTGGATCATCAGTTGTACAAAGAGCTTTTACGTTTGATCTTTCAATCAACTTTTTTGCTCTGAACTCCTCTGTTTTTAAAAGTTCATTTGCTTTGTTCCAGATAGCCTCTGCTGTCTTTCTATTTAAAACTTCCTCTATTCCGAAGTATCTTTTTAACTCTAGGTGTGACCAGTGGAAAAGTGGATTTCCGTAAGCATACTCCATCGTCTCTGCAAAAGCTAAGAACTTCTCAAAGTCAGTTGCATCTCCTGTTATATACTTTTCATCTATTCCATTACTTCTCATAGCTCTCCACTTGTAGTGGTCTCCGTATAACCAGATCTGTGTTATATTTTCATAGCTTTTATTTTCTGCTATCTCCTTTGGATTAAGGTGACAGTGATAATCAAATATTGGCATTTTCTCTGCATATTCATATAACTTTTTACTAACATCGCTTTTTAATAAAAAGTCTGAGTCCATAAATTTTCTCATCCGCAACTCCTTTTAAACTTTTGTATTAGTTGTATGCAAGTATGATAACTAGTTTTTTTTATTTTGTCAACAAAAACTTTTGTTCTAATTCCAAACTTTACTGTTCGTTTTAAAATAAAAGACACCTAAAAACTCAGATTTTTCAATCAAATTTCAGGTGTCTTTAATTATTTATTTTTTTTATTTTTTACTTATCACAAAAATATTCTGGATATTTTTGCTCATATTTTTTTATCATATCTTTATAGTTTAAAAGATGTTTCTCAACTGAGCACTCTATCTTCTCTATATTTTTTGATTTGATTAACTCTACAATATCTATATGCTGGTCTAAAGTTGCTTTAATGTTTGTCTTCTCTAAAGCATCTAAAAGTCTAAGTCTATCATAGTGTGTCGAAAGTCTCTTTATAGCTTTCCAACTATTCTTTTTATTGTAGTGGTCAAACAGAATATAATGAAACTCATTATCTAATGTAAAGAACTCATGAAGATCCTCATTAAAATTTAGAACTATCTTTTGATACTCTATATTTTTCTCTAACTTACTTATCAATTCATCTACATTTTTATCTTGGCAAGCCATTTTCAAAATTCTACTCTCACATGTCTCTCTTACAAATATCGCTTCGCCAACCAAATTCAGATTGATCTTTGATACGAACGATCCCTTCTGTGGGAAAACCTCTAAAAGCTTCTCCTCTATCAATTGAACTATCGCTTCTCTAAGGGGTGTTCTACTAACATTTAAAACCTTACTTAACTCTATCTCTCCTATAGACTCTCCAGGTTTTAAGTTTAAATTCATTATGTTCTCTCTAAGGACTCTATATATATACTGCCTAGTATTCTCCTTTGATTTTTTTATAACTCCTTCTAATGCCATTTTCTCTTTCTCCCGTCATCTATATTTTCATAATATTATAACAGGAATCTTTGATGTATGCTAGTCATATAATAAAATATAATCTATTTCATTAAAAAGTTAGGTAACCACAATGTTAAAGCTGGAATAAAAGTCAAACACACTAAATATATAAACAGCATACAATAAAAGGGTTTTAATGATTTCGCTATCTTCTCTATCGATATCCCCGCTATTGAACACCCCACAAAAAGTGTCGATCCAACTGGTGGCGTTATCAGACCAATTCCTAAATTTAGCATCATTATTATCCCAAACTGTATTGGATCTACTCCTACCCTTGTTACAACAGGAAGAAGTATCGGTGTCGCTATCAAAATAAGTGGTGCCATATCCATTATCATTCCTAGCATCAAAAGAATCAGATTAACAAGAAGAAGAATTGCAATCTTATTATCTGTGATTCCTATCAAAGTATTTGTTATAGCTTGTGGAACTTTTAAATATGCCATCATATATGCAAATGCACTTGAAGTTGCTATAACAGCCATAACCATTGATAAAGTTTTCAAAGTATTTATCAAAACTTTTTTAAACTCAACTATGCTTACTTCACGGTATACAAAATATGTTATTATAAATGCATATATCGCTGCTACAGCTGCTGATTCAGTAGCCGTAAATATTCCAAAGATTACTCCTCCCATTATAATAACTGCTGTCATAAGTCCTAAAAAACTATCCTTTACTATCTCTAAAGATTTTTTCAATCCTATCTTCTCACCTTTCGGATAATCCCTTTTCACCGCAAGAAAATAACTTAAAGCCATCAAAGATATTCCCAACAAAACTCCTGGAACAATCCCTCCTAAGAAAAGTTTTCCTATTGAAACTCCTCCAGCCGCTACAGAATATATAATCATATTGTGACTCGGAGGTATTATAACCCCCTGAGTTGAAGAAGTGATTGTAACATTAACTGCATAATCTTTATCATAACCTTGTTTTTCCATCATCGGAATCATTATTGTTCCAATCGAAGAGGTATCTGCTACAGAGGACCCAGATATTCCACCGAAAAACATACTCGAAAGTATGTTTACCATAGCTAAACCACCTCTAACTCTTCCCACTATGACATTTGAAAAATCTATAAGTCTTCTTGAGATTCCACCCTGCCCCATTATCTCTCCTGCTAAAATAAAAAATGGAATCGCCATCAACGAAAAACTTTTCACTCCCTCAACCATCTTTTGTGCTATTACCATCGTAGGAATACCCAGATAAAGAGCTGTCAACGTTGCTGATAGTCCAAGTGCAAAAGCTATAGGTAACTTTATAATTAAAAATAGAAATAATGAACCTATAAGTATAAATACCTCCATCAAATCACCTCCTCCATCTCGACATCTTCATTTTTGATATCCTCTATCTTTTCAACTCTACTCCTAACTAACTCCTTCATCAATTTTACAAATGAGAAAGCTACTATGAAAAAACCACTTATTGGTACAACTAAATATAAAACTGCTGTCGGAACTCCCAAAGATGGAATTGTTGAGTACATAGCCATCTGCGTTAACATAGCTCCTCTTGTCATAAGAATATATCCAAATATTATAACCAAAACCTCATTCACTATATAAATAACTTTTCTTTTTCTCTCTGTTAAAATATTTACGAAAAACTCTATACTCAAATGTATTCCTCTTTTTACGCCTATTCCTATCCCTAAGAAAGAGAACCAAACCATAAATATAAGAGCTATATCCTCAGACCACTTCGGTGTAAAATTTAAAAAATATCTACAGAATATCTGACTTCCTATAACTATAACCATCCCTATTAGCAACAACAAAGCTATCATTTCGATAACCCTCTCCAAAAAATCAAGCACTCTTTCTATAAATCTCATGGGATTACTCCTTTATTATTTGATCTATCTCTTCAGACTGTCCTTTTGCAAATTTATCATAAAGATGTTTTACTGCATCTTGGAACTCTTGTTTCTCCTCTGCTGTTAATTCAACAATTTCAACTCCTGCTGCCTTTATCTTGTTCATTGATCTCTCTTCTCTCTCTTTCCAGAACTCTCTTTGCTTTATAGCAGCATCTTTTGCAGCTTCTTTTATTAACTTCTGATCATCTTTCGAAAGTGAATTAAACTTTTTATTATTTATTATTAACATCTCAGGAACTCTTGTATGAGCGTCTAAAGTATAGTGTTTTGCAACTTCAAAGTGCCCTGTTGAATCGTAGCTCGGTGTATTATTTTCTGCTCCATCTATAACGCCTGTTTGAAGTGCTCCATAAACTTCCCCAAATGCCATTGGAGTTGCCGAAGCTCCTAATGCTTCAATAAGTCCCATCATAAGAGCACTCTCTTGAACTCTAATTTTTAATCCTTTCATATCACTCACGTTTCTTACTGCTCTTTTAGAGTTATAAAAGTTTCTTGCTCCTGAATCAAACCAAGATAATCCCAACAAATTATTTCTTGTAAGTGACTCTAAATACTTATCTCCTAACTGTCCATCTAAAACTTTAAACATATGTACATCATCTCTATAAAGATATGGAAGCATTAAAACATTCAATTTATCATTATACCTTGTAAGTGGTGATATGCTTGTTCTTATCATATCAATCGCTCCAAATTGAACTTGCTCAATCGTATTCTCCTCTGACCCTAGTTGTCCTCCTGAGTAAACCTCAACTTTTATTTTTCCATTACTTCTTTCATTTACTAATCTAGCAAACTCTTTATCTCCAAGTACTGTTGGATAATCATCTGCATGATTATCTGCAAGTTTCAAAATAATATCTGCTCCTAAAGCTAAATTCCCCATTACAATTCCTAAAAATAAAACTTTTTTCAATAAATTTTTACCTCTCATAAAAACCTCCTATAAAGTTGTATCCTAGTACTCTAAATTGACAAGTATTAATACGATATATACAATATACAATCAATATTTGTCAAATTTTTTTGTTAATTGACCTTGTGAAAAAATTAATTCCACAGATGAAATAATTTTTTTGACTTACTACGATTCTAAAGTTATAATGTTAAGAGAAGTATATTGAAGAGGTGATGCTTAATGAATAACACAGCTGCTAATATTTTAAAGATTCTATCTCAGAGCGAGATGTCAATAGAAGATATGCACCTGTATTTAAGAGTAGAAAAAAGTTCAATTTTGAAAACGATTACGCAAATTAACGATTTTTTAGTTTCACTTAACTTACCCATAATAGAGAAAGAGGATACAACTTTTACACTCCCTTTATCTAAAGATCAGTGGCGAACTCTCTTTAAAAATTTTAATATTTTAACGTCTGAAGAGAAAATCGATTACCTTTATATCAAATTTATCGCTTACGGTTTTCTTAACTTAGAGAAAGAAGCAGAGTTTCTAGATATCTCTAGAAGTACTATTCTTAGATGTTTTCAAACTGTAAAAGAGGAGTTCTCTAAAAATGGATCTAACTATGAATACCTACATGGAAAAGGTCTATCATTGACAGAGTTAAGTAATCTAGATAAACATCTTTTTTATAAAAAGGTCATGAAGCTATTTATTGAAGAGGATATTCTCGTTCCTCCTCTTAAAACTTTACTAAAAAGTATAAAAAAATTCGATACTAAAGTTAGATTGAGTCAACTTTATCCTATACTTAAACACGTAAAAATATCTATCAACTATTTTTTACTATCATTTATTTGCTCTTTAGAAGTTTGCACAGACCTATTCGATGGTTTAAACTTCCAAAAAGATAGATATAGAGGAACAAAAGAGTTTAAAGAACTGACTGCACTAATCAACAAGTATGGAAAAGATTTTACTCCTAAGTACAAAGAGGAACTAGCCTTTTTCCTAAGTGCTTTAAATAACAACGATAATATTTTAGAAGATAATCTAAGAGATAAAACTCTAGACTTTATGAGTGATTTAAAAGAGCAATTTGGAATTAAATTCTTAAATCCTGATTTAGAAAAAATGCTCTTTAGCAAACTTTATCTTTCTTTCTTTAAATTTGAAAACAAAATCTTAAAACTTAAAAGTGTGAGATTTGACAAAACACAAAAAATTATTTTACATAAATTAGAAACTATACTTTCTGAGCACTCTTGTGATTTATATCTAATAGATAAGTTTGCAATTATTTTTGTTCTTCGAAGAGCATTGATAGAGGAAAATTTTACAAATATAAAAAATGTACTACTTCTTTTTAATGAAGTAAGTGCTAGCGATCACAACGTATTCAAAAAAACATTAGCAAAATTAGTTCCTCATGTCAATTTTGAACTAGAAGCAACTTTTTTCCATAAAAAAAATATTATAGCAAAGTATGAGAAATACGACCTTATCATCAGTGATGAAAAGATCAACTCTGATGTTATAGTTATTGATTTTTACAACAGTTCTAAGGTCCATGACATCATAGAAAAAAAAGCTTTCGAAATAGGAGTTAATAAACTCAATGCTATTAATACAGCTACAAAATATTTATAAATAAAAAACTCCTTAAAAATCTAAGGAGTTTTTTCTAATTTACTTCAATAACTCTATCTCTTCTATACTTAATCCTGTTATACCTGATATTATTTCAGAGCTCAATCCATTTTTAAGAGCTGTTTTAGCTATTTCTAATTTCGCCACCTTCTCTCCTTCGGCTCTACCTCTAACTACGCCTTTATCTTCGGCTTCTAAAAGAGCATTCATTCTTTCACTCATAGCATTTTGACGCAGTCTATAATACTCCGCTTCTTTCGGGTCTCTACTCATTCTTGCTAATTCTATTTTAGCTTCGTGAAGCTCTACTACCCTACTCTCTAACTCTATTATTTTTTCATCATTTGGATCATTTATAAATCCTGTCCAAACACTCAAAAGATCGTCTGGATCTATCTCTTTCATTTTAGGTAACTCTATAAAATGAAGCTCTATAACATCTGTTAACACATCATTATTTTTATCATTTTTCAAAACATACTTATTATGGTAATTTTCTTCTGCCAGTAAATTAAAATCCAACACATTTACACACACTGTTCTTGGAAGTTCACTGTATCTACTCTTTCCACCGTACTCTCCTGAAAAAGCTTTTGACCAATAGTAAAGACTACGTTTTATCATATTTTTTTCATCAGCTCTTTGCATCTCAATGTTTATTATCTCACCTTTATCTGTTTTAGCTAAAATATCCAACCTTGAAAAACTATCCTCTATATACTCTTTTGTCAATTCACTATTTTTTATTTGAACACTCACTATTGGACTCTCTGGTTTAATGCAAGCATTCAAAAAAGATATCAATATTTTGGGATGCTTCTCTGATCCAAACAAATTCTTAAATATATAATCTACCTTCGGTTTGAATAAAACTGTACACATACTATCACATCCTTTTTTTAATATATTATACCATATTCTAAAGATCTCATCAAAAAAGAGATGATCTAAAATTCTATATTTATAAGTAAAAAATAACAAAAATGAGAGTCATTATCTGGCTCTCATTTTTCATTTTTCACTCTAATTTACATTATATTTCTTTTTCAGGTTCTCAATCGTTCCATCTTTTATAAGCTCTAAAAGAGCTGCATTTATTTTGTCATAATCCTTATCATCTTTTGATAGAGCAATAGCTTTTGGTTCCCCCTCCAAAACACCAACTAAAGATAGTTCTGAATTATTTTTTACATACTCATAAGCCACGCTTTCATCTAAAACAATCCCATCGATCTGATTATTTTTTAGTGCTAATAGTGCCGATGTATTATTTTGATATGGAACCACTGTTGTTCCTGCTATCGATTTTGCTGTAGCTTCTTTTGTTGTTCCTAACTCTGCTCCATACTTTTTATTTTCTAAGTCGTCCATACCCTTGATTGGAGCAGTCTTATTTGTTATAATTGCCACATTTGATGTCAAATACGGATCTGTGAAATGAACCATCTTAGCTCTTTCTGGAGTTATACTCATTCCAGCTATAACGACATCTATCTTTCCAGTTTGAAGTGCTGATATAAGTCCACCAAACTCCATGTTTGCCCACTTATATTGATAACCCAACTTCTGAAATATAGCTTCTATTATATCTGGGTCTAATCCTACAATTTTCCCGTTTTCTAAATACTCAAACGGAGGATATTCAGCATTCGTTCCTATAACGAAAACTCTCTCAGCCTTTGCTGTCTCTTTTTTTCCTCCACAACTAAACATAATAAGTCCAATCAATACTAAAAAAATCCCCTTCATAACCTTTTTCATTTTTAAAATTTTCATAGTGACCTCCTAAAGAATTTAAAATAGCGGTATAATTCCACCTTGATACTTTTCTAATATGAACGTTCTAACCCTGTCACTCCTTAGAACTTTCATTAGAATTGCTATCTCCTCTTTATTTTCGTCACCCTTTCTAACCGCTACCACATTCCCGTAAGCACTCTCCGTTCCCTCTACGATAAGAGAGTCCTCTTGAGGTGAAAGCCCCGCATCTAAAGCGTAGTTGCAATTGATGATAGCTAAATCTACATCATCTAAAGCTCTTGGTAGCTGAGCTGCTTGCAGCGAAACAATCTTTAATTTTTTTGGATTTTCTACAATATCAAACTCAGTAGCCATTAAATCCGTCGGATCAGATAACTTGATCACTCCGTTGTTATGAAGTAAAATCAGTGCTCTTCCTCCATTTGTTGGATCATTTGGTATAGCTACTTTATCCCCTGTTTTCAGTTCTTCTACTGATTTGTACTTTTTCGAATACCCTCCTAGTGGTGGTACATAGATATCCTCTAAAGGTACTAAATCCAATTTTTTCTCTTTCATAAAGTTAGCTAAATAGGGTTTGTGTTGGAAGAAGTTAGCGTCTAAAGATCCATCTGCCAAGGCTAAATTCGGCATTATATAATCCGTAAACTCTACAATCTCTATATCTAATCCCTCTTTTGCTAAATCCCCCTTTATTTCATTTAGTATCTCCCCCGCTGGAATTGGAGTAGCTCCAATTTTAAACACATCTTTTCCCAAAGCTAAATTTGAAACTAAACAAAATAGTAATAGTGCTCTTTTCATGAAACCGCCCCCTCAATCAATGTTTAGAAAATGATAATCATTTTCTGCTCTTTTGTCAATCTTTTTTTCATTTTATTTTTTAAAAAAAATATTTTTTTATTTTTTCTTTTACATATGCCAAGTTTTGTGATATAACTATCTAAATTTTATTTTTATTTTTTGGGGAGGTAATAGTTATGATTTTAACAGATGTATATATGGAAAGTTCTATTTGGAAGAGCCTTGCTGAAGAGATTAAAGATTATAAAAACATCTTAGTTATCCACGGTACTAAATCTTTAGAAGCTGTAAAACAAGATTTATTCAAAATTTTATCAAACAAAGATTTTAGCTTTTTTCATTATGGCGATGAGTGCTCTTACTCTTTTCTAGACTATAATTTACATGATCTAGAAAAGAACAACTACGACCTTATCATTGGAATCGGAGGTGGAAAGGCTATCGATCTTTCAAAACTTTTGATGGATAAGCTAGATATTCCTCTTTTCACAGTTCCAACAATCGCTTCTACTTGTGCTGCGGTTTCATATATCTCTGTGATGTATCATGAGAATCACGTTTTCCAAGAGTTATATTTCTTGAAAAGACCACCCCACAAAACATTTATAAATCTTGAAACTATTTTAAATGCGCCAAAGAGATATCTATGGGCAGGGATTGGAGACACTCTTGCCAAGTACTACGAGATGAATATGAAGGCCGAGGGACAAAGACTTAACTTCAATACAACGATGGGTGAAAAACTCTCTCTTCTTTGTAAAGAATCTATGCTCAATTACGGTGCCTCTGCTCTTTTAGCCACAGAGGTCACTCAGGATTTCGAAGAGGTCGCTGGAGTTATTCTAGTTACAACAGGTATGGTTTCAAACCTTATCGATTTTAAATACAATGGAGCTTTGGCTCACTCTATATTTGATTCTCTCACTCAGATTAAAAGAGTCGAAGAGGAACATCTTCACGGTGAGGTTGTAGCCTTTGGAATTTTGGTTCAATTGGAACTAGAAAAAAAATTCGACGAATTGGAAAGATTAAAAACATTCTATAAAAATATAAAACTTCCAACTGATTTAAATGAAGTTGTTATCAGAGAGGAGTATTTAGAGAAAAAAGAGCTTGTCATTGGAAAAATTTTAGATTCAGCTGCTTACTCTGATATCCCTTTAAATTTCACTAGAGATGAGTTTATTGCTATTTTAGAAAAAAATATATAAGGAGAAAACATATGAGTGGAGATAAATTTTTAGCAAAGAGATTTCAAAATAAACAGGAAACAACTTTCAAATCTATCGACGGACCTGAAAAAGCAAAAATTATCAACTTAGGAATTGGTGACTTAGATGTGCATACTCATGAAATTGTTATAAATGCAGCTTTTAAAGATACTCTAAACGGTCATACTCACTACACAGACCCACTTGGAGATTTAGAACTTCGAAATGAGATTATAAAATATCATAGAGATGAATTCACTAACTACAACATAGCTCAGGATGAGATTATCGTTTTATCTGGAGCTTGCCACGGAATGTATCTAGCTCTTCAAGCCACTTTAAATCCTGAGGATGAAGTTATCATCTTAGCTCCTTTCTTCCCTGTATATGTGGATCAGATTGAAGAGGCAAAAGGGATTCCTGTGATTGTTCACACAACTATTGAGAATGGCTATCAAATTGTTAAATCAGATTTAGAAAAAGCTATAACACCTAAAACAAAAGGGATTATTATAAATACGCCCTCAAATCCAACTGGCGTTTGTTACTCAAAAGAGAGCTTAGAGATTGTTGCTAATCTTGCAAAAACATATGACCTTTTAGTCTATGCAGATGATATCTATGATTTTTATGATTATTCAAACTCATTCCTTCCTATAGCTAGTTTAGATGGAATGAGTGAAAGAACAATCTCAATCTGTAGCTTCTCTAAGAACTTTGCTATGACTGGTTGGAGAGTTGGTTACAATATAGGACCGAGTGCTATCATAGATACAATTAGAAAACTAAATGAGGTTATTGTCTATAGCGCATCCTCTGTTTCTCAAAGAGCTGCCCTTGCCGCTCTTCAAAATAGAGACCTTATTAAAGAGAGTATTGTTCCTCTATATAGAGATAGAGTTCAATACTCACTAGATAGAATCAATAACATAAAAGGATTAAAGGCCTTCCCACCAGAGGGTGGAATCTACATCTTTGTGGATATAAGTGAAACTAATATGAACTCAATCGAGTACTCTAACTACCTTTTCGAAAATCTAGGAATCAAAGTTATCCCTGGAAAACCATTTGGTGATGATAAAGCAATTAGAATAGCTTGTTCAAACCCTTTAGAGACTTTAAAAGAGGCGTTTGATCGAATAGAGTCCATCTCTTAATCTATTTGAAAAACAATACCTTTTTCTCTAAATTTTTTATAGATGCTTTTGACTTTTTGAAAAAGATAATGTATAATTTGTACATAAACGAATATAAGCTAATGTTGATTTAAACATTGTAGGAAGAGTTGGAAGTCGGAAACCAACTCTTTTCTATTTTTTGGAATTATGATATAATTTTACTTGTGGTTACTTACCTCTGAAAGGGGGTGTTTAAATCAAATGTTAAAACTTATATTCGTATGGATACTTTTTCTTTTACTAGTTGAAAAAGTGTACTAAGTAACCACTGAACCAAGTGCCGACTCACTTGGTTTTTTATTTTATTAAATAATCTATTTGAAAAACGATACCTTTTTTTCGTAATAAATTTCAATGTGCTGATTATCACTTTATATGGTATAATTTCACCGTAAAATTATACAATCAGGAGGGAAAAATTATGAAAAAAGTTATTCTTGGTATTTTAGCTCTTTCTTTATCTTCTATGGCTATAGCTAACGATAAAGTTGGAGTTGGATTAGGTGCTGGAGTTTCTAATAGTATCTTTAAGGGAGCTGACGACAAAGCTTACCCTGTACCACTTTTAGATATCAACTACGGTAACTTCTATGCAAAGGGTATCACAGTTGGGTACACTTTCTTTAGAGGAGAGGACCTATCATTATCAGCTTACTTAGATCCTATGGCTGGATTCGCTATTGAAGCTGAGGATATGGGTGCTGGATACAGAAATATCGACGATAGAGATACTCAAGCTATGGTTGGATTAAGAGCTGACCTTAACACTGGAATCGCTGGTATCAGAACTGGAGCAACTGTTCAATTTGGTGAGCACGGTTCAGAAGCTAAAATCAGTGCATTCAAAGCATACCCAATGGGAGAGAAGTTAGTTTTAGTTCCAAGTATCCATATGAAAGGATTCTCTGGAGACTATGCTGATTACTACTTCGGTGTTACATCTGAAGAGGCTGGAAGAAATAGATTCGATGGTTTAAGAGAGTACAAAGCTGATACAGCTTTCTCTTACGGAGCTACTTTAACAGCTGAATACAAGATGAGCGAAAAGCTTTCTCTTATCGGTATCGTAGGAGTTGAAAAGTTCTCTGATGAGATTACTGACTCTCCAATCGTTAATGACGAAGCAATTGTTTTAGCAAGTATTGGAGCTAAATACTTCTTCTAATTCAATTTAAAAAATGATAAAAGGGTGTCACAACTAAAGTGTGACACCCTTTTCTATTAATCCTTATATTTTGGTTTTACTTTATTTAGAATACTCCTCTAAGTATCCTAAAATTTTCTTTTTCACCCTTTGAATAGCATTATCTATTTTTTTAGGTGGCTCATTTAAAAGCTCTGCAATCTCAATATACTTATATTGCTTACATATATAGTAAAACACCTTTTTCTCTAAAGGAGTTAGATTTTGATTTAGAAAATCTCCAAGTAGATTTACTAGCTCTTTTCCTATCAGTATCTCCTCAGGTGAATAGTAGTTTAATGATGGTTTTGAATATTGTGCTAGATCATCTAAGTTTACATCTTTATCCCCAATTATCGATGTATTCAATTTCAAGTTCTTATTTGAGTTTGATGACTTAACCGCTGTAATAATCTGTCTTTTTATACACAGATTAGCAAAAGTACTAAAACACACCTCTCTACTTTGATCATACGATTTGATGGCCTTTATTAGACCAATATACCCCTCCTGTAACAGATCATCTATATCTCCACCTTTTATAAAAAGATGTCTACTATTTCTTAAAATATCACTCTTATACTTCAAGAAAACCTTCTCCATAGCTTCACTGTCACCATTTTTTGCCAATATTACATCTCTTTCATCCATAGTTTTGCCCCCTTAACTATACAAACGACCCAAAAAGATGAGCTTTCGCTCACTCGCCAAGATGCTAAAAATAATAAAAAAAAATTTCATTATTGTCTTATGTTAACACATTACTTTTCATTTTTAAATATTTCAATTTTTCTTTTCAAATAATAATTTTTGAAATGCATCAATTTTTTTCAAATTTTGTGATTTCGTTTTTGGTAATTTATTTTTAAATAGTTAATATATAAAAATTTAATTTGACGCTATACTTTTTTTTTGATACTATAGTTCTAATTATTAAAAAACAATAAGGGGGCGTTATATGAAAAAATTATTGAATTTTCTTTTGTTAATAGTACTTTTTGTTAGTTGTGGTAAAGAGAAAGAGGCTGAAAAAGGATCAGCAGCAGCATCTACACCAAATAAACTTATCTATACTCAAAGTAGCGAATCTGTTACTCTTCATCCACACGAAGCTACAGATGTATACTCAAGAAGAATAATATCTAACATTTTTGACAGACTTATTGAAACTGATGAATCTTTAAACATAGTGCCTGGACTAGCTGAAAGCTGGGAGCAAATCTCTCCAACTGAGTTAAAGTTCAATCTAAGAAAAGGGGTTAAATTCCAAAATGGAGAGGAGCTGACATCTGAAGATGTTAAATACACTCTTGAAAACGCTAAAAAATCAGCAAAAGTTGGAACTCTATACTCAGCTATTGAAAGTGTCGAAACTCCTGATAAATATACAGCTATTGTTAAAACAAACGGACCATCTGGTTCACTGATTCACCATTTAACACATATAACAGCATCTATTTTAAATAAAAAATATTACGAAAATACAAAGGATACTAACCACTCTCCTATGGGAACTGGAGCTTACTCATTAGTTGAGTGGAAGCCTGGATCATATATGACTTTAAAAAGAAATGACGACTACTTCAGAGGAAAGCCAGCTATTGAGATTATCGAGGTTAGACCAATTCCAGAGGAAAACAGTAGAGTTATAGCTGTTGAAACTGGAGAACACCATATAACTGGAGATATCGACTCTATCGGAAGAAAAATTCTTGGAGATAGAGAGGATGTTAGAGTTGAAGAGATCAGCTCGCTTGGAGTTGGATACCTTGGAATCAATGTTTCTAAAGGAGCTCTTCAAGATAAAAGAGTTAGACAAGCTATCGCTATGGGAATCAATAGAGACCTTATGATTGAAGCTGTTCTAGCTGGTGCTGTTGAAAAAGCTAACAGTATTTTAGGCCCTGGAGTTGTTGGATACTCAAAAGAAACTAAACCTTTTGACTACAACCCTGAAGAAGCTAAAAAACTTTTAGCTGAATCTGGTCACCAAAATTTAGAGTTAGTTCTTGCTACAAGTAACAATGAACTTAGAAAACAGATGGCTGAGATTATCCAAGCCCAATTAAAAGAGATTGGAATCAATGTAAAAATCGAGATTCTTGAATGGGCAGCCTTCCTAAATGCGACAGCTACAGGAAAATGTGATCTATTTATGTTAGGTTGGTCTAACTCATCTGGAGATGCGGACTACGGAATGGGTTCTATGCTTCATAGCTCGATGATGGGATCATCTGGAAATAGAAGTTTCTTTAACAATCCTGAGTTTGATGCGCTTTTAGACGCTGGTAAAGTTGAACTTGATCCAGTGAAAAGAGCTGCATTCTATGCAGAAGCTCAAGACATTATGAACGAAGAGGTACCTATCCTTCCAATCTACTTTATGCCTGCAAGTGCTGGTATTAGAAAAGAGGTTAAAGGGTTCGTTCAATCACCTATAAACAATCCAACTTTTTATAAACTATCATTCTAATAGATGGAGAGCTAAACACTCTCCATTTTTCTTTTTTATTCTCTTGACTCTCAACTTACTTTATAGTTTATAATTCACTATTGTGAAATAAATTTTTTAAAAGGAGATGCTATGAAAAAATATCTTTTGCTATTTTTTGCTTTCAGTATCGCCTCTTTTTCTAGAGAGTTATCCCTAGATGAATCTATTGATTTAGCTAAGAAAAATAACAGACAACTGAAAGAGAAGAAGATCAGCGTACAACAAAAAAAGCTAAATGAAAATGTAAAAATCAAAAATGCTCTGCCATCTGTTAGAGCTCAAGGAACGTACTCTGATTATGATAAATCTAGAAATCTAGATAGCTCATTCCAAAATGGAGTTTATGTATCACAATCTCTTTTCAGTGGTGGTGAGATATATTACAACGCTAAAAGCAGTAAAGCTTTAAGAGAGTTTGAAGAGAACGACTACAACGCCCAAAGTATAAACCTAACTCTTGAGGTTATACAATCTTATATCACTACTCTTCAATTGAAGAAGAGTTTAGCTGTCTACGAAGCATCTCAAAAAGAGAAAAGTGAGGAACTAAATAAAATAAAGGAGTTCTACAACTTAAGCCTTGTGGATAAAAGTGAAGTTTTAAGAATAGAAACATCACTTTATACTACTGAAACATCTATTATAAAGGTAAAGAATAGTATCACAACTCAAGAGCTTATCCTTAAAAATCTTTTAGGATTAAATATCGATGAAAATATTACACTTAAAGAGATGGAGATCACTAACTTTGGTACTGATGGTATCGACCTTGCAAAAGATATCGATTCTGCTATGAAAAATAGTACTCTTGCACAAAAGTTAGATAAAAATATCACTATAAGTGAGTATAATGCAAAGAGTACAAGAAGTACATTTTTACCTAAAGTCGATTTAGAGTATGGGTATGAATCTTTAGAGGATAGAAGCTACTCTAGAGCAAATGAGGATTGGCAATGGAAAGTTGGTGTCACAGTGAAATGGGATATATTCAACTTCGGAAGCGGAATGGATTCATATAAAGAAAGCTCTCTTGAGATCGACAAACAAAAGCTATCTAAAATCGACTCTTTAGAAACTCTAAAAAGAGAGATTACAACAGCTTACCTAGATTTGAATATGTCTAAAGAGACTATAAAAACAAATGAGAAAGCTCTGCTTACAGCGCTTGAAACATACAATATAGATAAGGAGAAGTTCAACAATAGAATCATAGATACAGTTGATTTCTTAAAAACTGAGTCTGAGTTAAGAGATGCACAGATCACTCATATAAACTCACAACTTGATTACTTCATCTACTACCAACAATACTTGTCACTATTAAAATAGGAGGATTCAATGAAAAAAATATTATCAGCACTACTTCTTACTCTAGCTTTAGTTGGATGTGGTAGCGACAAAAAAACTGAAGTTTCTGCACCTGAAGTTGTAAAAGATGTAAAACTTCAAGAGTTAAAAACTCAAACTGTAAATACAACAAAAACATATAACGGAGATATAAAACCTAAGATGGAGATAGGGATTGTAACTCCAACTGGGGGATATGTAAAAGATATAAAATATAAAAATGGAGACTCTGTTCAAGCAGGAGCCACTATTTTAACTCTGACTGATGCCGCTACTGAAGCGAGCTACTACGAAGCTGAGGGAACTCTTATAAAAGCTAAATCGAGCTACAATACAAATAAAACATCTTTTGATAAATACAGCACTCTTTTCAATAAAAAGCTGATATCTGAAGAGTTATATTTAGAATCTAAAAACAAGATGGAAAGTAGCTTAGGTGATTTAAAAATCGCTGAGGCATCATACATCAGAGCTAACGACAACTTCAAAAGACTTTTTGTAACTTCAAGTATCAGTGGTGTTGTCACAGATTTAAATGTAAAAAAAGATGAAAAAATTAACTCTGTAACTAACCTTGTAACTGTTGTTCAAAATGATGAGATGGAGATTGTTGTCGCTATCAGTCCAGAGGATATCGGTGGTATATATAAAGGTAAGGCTGCAAAAGTTACAGTCTCTGCTACTAATAAAACTGTGATTGGTTCAGTAAGTGAGATCAATCTATCAGCTAATTCTGATACAAAGAGATTTGAAGTTAAAATAGCCCTTCCTAATGAGGATAAAACTCTTTTAAAAGGTATGTATGGAAAAGTTGAGATGGTCGGTGCTGAGGTTAACGGTCTTTTCGTTCAAAAGGAAGCTGTTATGATAAAAGATCTTTACTCATATGTAGCTATTGTTAGAGATGGAGTTGTTTCTATATATAAGGTTAACCGTGGAGTTTCAGAGGGAAATCTTCAAGAGATATTCTTCAACGAATTCAAAGAGGGAGATCAGATTGTTGTTCAGGGTCAATACCTTCTAAATAACAACGACAAAGTGAGGGAGATTTAGTATGAGAATACTTTCAGAATTTTCCATTAAAAAGCCAGCAACGGCAACTATGGTAGTTATCTCTATGATATTCTTCGGATTCTTAGGTCTTTCGAAGATGCCTATCGAGATGATGCCAAACACAGCTAACCCAACTGTTAGAGTCACTATTGAGTGGAAGGGAGCTACTCCTGAAGATGTCGATAAGATGATTACAAAAAAAGTAGAGGATATCCTTCCAAATGTCGATGGTATCACAGAGTATTCATCAACTTCAAGCTCTGAGACATCTAAAATCAACGTTAAATTTAAATATGGTACTGATATTGAAACAAAGATAACTCTTATTCAAAATGAGATTAACCAGATTAAAAGTAAGCTGCCATCTGATATAGAGGAACCATCTATCAGAGAGCAATCTATGGGTTCTATTCCAGCTGCTGTTTTAACTATGTCCGGTGGAGACCCGATGGAGGTTAGAACTTACGCTGAGAACTCTTTAAAACCACTTCTTGAAAGAATCGAGGGTGTTTCTCAAATCATCATCTTCGGAGGAAAAGAGCAAGAGGTTTTAGTTGAGATCGATCCTGAAAAACTTGAAAACTATAACCTGAATGTTATGCAGGTTTCTGATATAATCTCTAAGGCTAGTACGACTATCCCAGGAGGACAAGTAAAAGAGGGAGAGAAGGAGTTCTATATAAAAGTTCAAGGTGAACTTAAAACTCCAGATGAGATTGCAAACATAATTTTAAGAAATAGTAACGGTCATCTTTTAAGATTAAAAGATGTAGCCGATGTTAGAATTGATACAAAAGATCCTTCAAACCTATTCAGAAAAAATAGAGAGGATGGACTTGTAATCGTTGTTGCTAAAACAGATGATGGAAACGCTATTGAGATTGTTCAATCTGTGAATAAAGTTTTAAGCAGTGTTAAAAACTCTGTACCTTTAAACTCTCATGTGGATTATGATTTCGATTCAACTGTTATCATAATGAACTCTATAAACAACGTAAAAGAAACTGGATTCATAGGACTAGCTTTAGCTTCTATTATCCTATACATATTCCTGAAAAGTATATCTGCAACTATCGTTATAGCGGTTGCAATACCTATATCTATAATATTTACATTCTTCCTGCTAAATGCTCAGGGACTAACACTAAACCTTGTATCACTGATGGGGCTCTCTTTAGGAATAGGAATGCTTGTGGATAACTCGGTTGTTGTACTAGATAATATCTATAGACATATGACCGAACTGGGAAAAGGTAAAGTTGAAGCGGCAATGGATGGAGCTGCTGAGATGGGACTGCCTGTTTTAGCTTCAACTCTTACAACGGTTTCGGTATTTTTACCTATCGTTTTCCAAGAGGGAATGGCTAAAGAGCAGTTTAAAGATCTATCTTACTCTATCTCATACTCGCTTCTTGCGTCACTGATTGTCGCTTTAGTTTTCGTACCTATGGCTTCGAGTAAGATTTTAAATGAGAAAAAGGATCTGACTTCAGAAGGAAAAGTTATTAAAAAAGTAAAAAGAGTATATATGTCTATCTTAAGATGGAGTATCAAAAATAGAGGGATCGCTGCTATTGGAACTGTGCTTCTTTTCGTAGGATCAATATTTGCTGCTTCAACTTTGGGTGGAGGATTTATTCCTACAAGTGACGAGGGAAGATTCGCCGTTGTTGCAAAGTTACCTTCAAGTGCTGATATAAATATGAGTGATAGAATTGGAACTATTCTAGAGGATAAAGTTAAAAATATCTCTGTTGCTCAATCTTATACAATGTCTGGTGATACAACTAACGCCATCGTAAATATAAACGCTGGTTTAAAAACATCTAGAGATGAGAGTATGACAGATATCATGAAAAATCTGAGAGAGACCTTCGTGAGTATCCCGGATGTAGTTTTAACTATTGTTCCATCATATGTATTCGGTGCGGATGGAATCTATGATTTAGAGTTTGAACTTTACTCTGACAATGAGATTCAACTACGTGAAATCTCTGAGCAACTAAAATCTAGGATGTATAATATAGATGGAATCACAGATATATCATCGTCATTTGAGGGCGGTAAACCCGAAGGTAAAATCATAGTAGACAGAGAGAAAGCTAAGTTCTACGGAGTGGATATTGAAACTCTTGCTCTTATGATTAAAACCCAAATTCTAGGTGATCAACCTATAACTATAAACAGTGATAACCAAGAGATCGACGTAACTGTTCAACTTCAAAGAAAGTATAGAACATCAACTGATCTTCTAATGGATTCTAGAATCACTTTAGACAATGGAAAAAATATTAGAATCTCTGATATTGCAACTCTTTCTATCGAAGAGGGGCCATCAAAGATTGAGAAGAAAGATAAAAAGAAAAAAGTTGTTCTTTATGCTAACTTAGAAAGTGGAGCTGATCTTCAAGGAGCTAAGACATCTCTTATCGCAGCCTTTGATGAGCTATCGCCACCTGAAAGTGTAACATATGGATTTGGTGGAGATTCTGCAGATATGGCTGAGATGGGAGCTCAGATGGTTATCAGTTTCCTTGTAGCTATCTTCTTAGTATACTTCATACTAGTTTGGCAGTTTGAATCGTTTATTCTACCATTTATCATAATTCTTTCTATCCCTCTATCAACTATGGGAGCACTTTATAGTTTAGCACTATTCAGAGTTAACTTAGATGCTATGGTTGCGGTTGGATTCGTTATGCTAGCTGGTATAGTTGTAAACAATGCCATCGTTTTAATCGACTTTATCAATATCAGAAGAGAGAGAGGAGACAGTATCAATAGAGCTATCATAATCTCTGGTAAAACGAGACTTAGACCGATTCTTATGACAACACTGACAACTGTTCTTGGAATGATTCCACTTGCTCTTAGTAACGGAGATGGATCAGAGATGTACGCTGGTATGTCATTCGTTGTTATCTTTGGTCTTTCAACAGCCACACTGTTTACACTTATAGTTATTCCAGTGTTCTACTACTTAGTAGATGACTTGAAAAAATTCGTAAAAAAAATTATTAAAAGATAGGAGAAAATATGTTTGATGACTTTTTTACAATTGGAGATGTGTCTAAATCTACAAATATTCCAATATCTACACTGAGATATTATGATAAGGTTGGCCTTCTATCTCCAGCCTTTAAAAATGAGGAAACAAGCTATAGATACTACACTCCAAAGCAGATTATAATGCTAAAAATTATAAACCATATGAGAAATATGGGCTTCTCAATCGAATATATCAAAAGTCATTTTGAAAATATGAACTATGACCACACTCTAGAGCTTTTTCAAAAGGTTCTTTTAGATACAAAAGCCGAGATAAAAAGACTTAAAAGTGTTGAGAAGGAGCTGATTGAAGCTTGTAATAGATTTAAAACTAGCTTTGAACTTGAGCAGAAAGTTGGTATTCCATTTATCGAGGAAACCCCTGGTATCAAAGGGGTTATCTTCGGAGGAGCTACCCACTCTCTGCCAGAGCTACACAAAGCTCTTAAAAATGTGGATGATTTTGAGTTAGCTAACAACCTTCATCCTGTTCTGAGAGGTTTCAAAGTATCATTTAACAATTTTGAAAAAAATAGATTTACAAAAGACCATCTTATTGTTAGTATGAGAGAGGAGGGTGCAAACCTTTCTGTCATCATTCCTGCAGGTAGGTATGTATGTGTATATGGAAAAGGAATTTTTGAAGAGGATGATATTGTTGAAAAACTTTTAGTTTGGATAAAAGAACAGGGGTATACACCAAAAGAGGATTTCTATCTCACTTTTACCGACCTTATTATGTTTAAAAGTAAGAAGGATTTCCTTTATCTTTTAAGAATCCCTATAATTTGAAATTTATTACAATAAAGTTTGCATAAAATTTCAAATAGATAATTTTTTCACTTTCTTATATAATTAACATAGATTGATATATTTTAGGAGGAATAACAGTGAGAAAAATAAAAATGCTTGTTTTAGCAGCTACTTTAAGCTTATCAGCTTTTGCTGGAGTTGTTAACGGAACAGTTACAAAAATCAGAACTTATGACAAAGGAAACCAAATCAGATTTGAATCTAAAATACCTAACTTAAGCTTCCAAGTTAGAAAAGTTGATATATTAAAAGCTATGACTAGAATCGGAAAAGTAACTTCAGTTGGAGATTTAGAAAGAAACGGATTAATCGCTAGCGAAGATAGAGCTGTAGTTATCCAATTAGACAGAGTAAAAGATGGATTACACATCAAATCAAGAAACCACTCAATGTTCGTAACTGAAAAAGAGTTAGACAAAGTTAGATAATCTTTATCTTAGTTTGTTATAATACGAAAGCCCAGTATTAGAGAGTATTCTCAACTACTGAGCTTTTTTTTATTTGTATATATTGTGATTTTACTGTAGAATATTACTATTAACGTTTGAGTTTCTACACTCTTAAGAAAGGACAAAAGTGATGTTTTTAAATAAAAAATCCCTGTATATACTAAGTTTATTTTTCTCACTAAACAGATTTAGTTACTCTGATTTAGAGAAAATTTTACATATAAAAAAACGATCTATCGATAACAATATAAATATTATAAATGACTTTTTAGCTAGCTATAAAATTCAAGGAATTCAAAAGATGAAGGATCTTTTCTTCTTAAGACCTTGTACTATAAGTAGAATCAAAGAGATTTTACAATTTGCTCCTCTATCTGTTACAGAGAGAAAGGAGTATCTTTTACTACAACTTTTTTTTGAAAATACAATCAATTTAAATGACAATACCGATAAAATTCAAACCACTAGAAGAACACTTAACTACGATTTAAAAGATATAAAAGAGTATTTAGAAAGTAAAAATCTAAAAATAGATAGCGTTTCAGGAAAGGGTATATTTTTAGATGGAGATGAGAGAGTCATCCGTGAACTTTTCAGTATTCACCTGACAAAGTATCTTATAAATAAAAATATAAACCACAATCTTTTCACAGATTTAATAAACAACTACTTCCACGAGGATACGATAGAGTTCAATAAAAACTTTGTTCTTAGACTTTTAAATGGAATATCTGTGACTCTTGTGACTGAGGATTTCTATAAAATTGTAGCTATCCTTCTAATCAATCCTCTGAGAGAAAATAAATCTACATTTGAGAATGAGTATATACCAAAAGAAAAAGTTATATCTCATAAGTTCTATGGAAAAACTGCAAAGTTTTTAAAAGCTCGAGGTCTTGATTATTTAAAACCCTATGAGTTAGACTCTATTATCGAAACTCTTTTCTATCTCGATACAAAGAGCTACGACGAGTTAGATGAGCTGACATCTAAGCTGATAAAAGAGATCGATCGTGTTTTCAATATCGATTTGACTCAAAATTTTCAAACTGTTATGAGAGTTTCAAATCTTTTAAGAATTGGAAAGCTGAAAAGTGAGTATAACTTCTATGAGAATAAGGAGGTCTACGGACTAAATAAGCATCAAAAAGAGGAGTATAAAAAAATTGAGGATATTTTAACCTCACTCTCTTTAAACTTCTACTCTGAAGATATCATATACCTTGGAATAGTTTTGAAAAATCACTATGAGAATAGTCAAGTTGATAGAACAAAGCATAAGCGTGTCGTGATTGTAGATGATACCTTTGACCATATGTATGGAAGTCTTCTGTCAAAATACTTAAAAAACTTCTCATTTATCGAGGTGGTTAAAATAATTGAAAGCTATGAGATAAACTCACTTTTAGAGGATCTATTTGAAGTGGATTATCTTATCACAATCGACGATCTACAAAATCTCAAACTGAACATCCCTCTTGTTAAGATAAATCGAGAGCACTTCTTAGACAACACCTTCGATCTATCTCAACTGAGCTTAATTTTAAAATAGTTTTACAACTAAACCAAAAGAGGTAGAGCATCAAATGCTCTACCTCTACTTTTAAACGGGGGATTTTTAAATCTTATAAACTCTCTTTTGTAAATCTATGAATCTCTACATCATTTATTATTGCCCAATCATTTTCAGCCTCTGAAACTCTCACAACAACCTCGTTTGTTAAATACGGTGCTACTGCTTTAATCTCTTTGTGAGCATTCACATAGTTTGTTGAGTAATCTGAAGCTGCAAGCTCTACTAACTCACCTGTTAAAGGCTCTTTTACTAAAAGTTTAAACTGTCTTACAAGCCCTGATGATTTGCTTCTGTAGCTCAGAAGTTTCATTGAATCAACTAAGAACAGATCTGCAAACTTTATTGTTACATCTGTGTACCCTTCACTTGTAAAGAAATCAGATGTGTAGTAACTCGTTAATGATGCATCTCTTAAATTGTCAACATTATTAAACTTTCCATGAGATGAAAGTAAAGTTGATCTATTTAGATCCATCTTTGAATCCTCTGCTGTTTCACCTAAGAATGATTCGAAATTCATCTCATTTGTAGTAACATTATTTACAATTGAAACTCCATGTAATACAACCTCTAACTTTGTAGCACAAAGAACTGGTAGGTGTACAACTACAAATGATCTACTTTTGAAGTGCTCTAAAACATATTCACACTCTTTTCTTCTCTCTACACCTAAGGCATCACAATATTTCACTTCAACGTGAGATGGGAATCCTTCTGAAGATATCTGAATCTTATTCAAAACTCTAACTCCATCTACAGGTATCTCCACAGTTACAGATTCACCAGTTGGAGCATTTAAAATCTGCTTTGCTATCTCCAATCTTTCTGTGAATCTACCATTCAATAGTGCTCTTGACTCTAACTCTTTTACAGTCTCAACTGTTACACCTGCTTTTAGTGCAGTATAAGTTGCATCTGTAAATATTGCATCTACCTCAGTGTCTAAAGTCGTATATTGATATACTCTCATCTCATTGATTCTAGCTTTGAAATCTTTAGCGTCATGGATTCTAACCATTAGTTTATCTGTGTAGTATGGCTTTAACTTTGTTACCATATACTCATTTGTAACACCATTTCTCTCTCCAAATCCTAGACTTACCCATTGTCTATCGTGAGTTCCCTCATCCCAGCTAAGTCTAGCAGCTGAGATATCCTCTGCTAAGATTTCAAACTTATTGATATGCCCAACTTCCCCTGCAAAGAAGCTCATTATATCAACTTGACCAACGAACATCTCCTTTTGTAGATATATTTTTATATCTGCACATCCAGCTGATCTAAAATCAAGACTTCTATAGTATCTATCCTCTCTTTTATCTCCAAGTCTTAAAAGATTGTTTTCGATTGGATCGATAGCTGGTCTCATTGGACCACCTGGATAACAAGGTGGACACCATCCATGTATTGGAGTATCCTCATAAAGAACCATCAGTGGTTCTACAAATGTTCCATCCATATAGCACTTGTTTATCTCTACCTCTGTATCTTTCTCCTCAGTCAGGAAAGCTCCATCTAAAGGCAGTGACTTATACTCAACAAACTGTACCTCATTCGCTCCGTAGATTAAAATCTCAACTTCATCACTTAAAATTCTCAGCTTTCCAATAATTGGATGCTCAACACCAATTCTTACAACACCGTTTGTTATATCCTCTGGATACCAGTAAAGTCTTCTAGAACATAGGTTTCCAGCTATATCCTTATACTTAATAACACCTTTTAAAATATCTCTGCTGTTTGTAAAAGCGATATGGTTAACAAGTGTTATCTCTTTTAAATCTAATTTTAAAATTTTCGCTTCTATATTTTCTCTATCTATGTATAGATCACTAGCTATATCTAGCATTCTCATATAGTCCTCAGTGTAGATTACTCTCTCTTTTAAAGCTACGATAGTCTCTTGAGTTACGTTGCTTTTCAATCTAGATAGAGATGCTGATGTGAATAGATCCATCAGTTCTGTTCTGATTGTTGAGTATTTTGTGATGCTTACATCAGCTAAGAATATCTTGCTATCAGTACTCTTTGTTACTACTATACGAAACTCATTAGCTAAAACTGGTTTAAATATATGTGTCGCTGTTTGAGAGTGATTGTTTACAACAGTTATAAACTCTTTCCATGCATCCTCTTCAGAACTTCTGTAAGAGATTGTGTAGTTGTTTAAAACTTTTGTATCATAGATAGTTGAGAAGAATTTAAAGTGATCAACTAAACAAGTTGTTCCTGTTTTTATGATAACCTCTCCAAATCCTTCGGCTGTGTAAGGCTCACTTTGGAAAATACTGTGAACATTATCATTCAGTGCATTTGTAATTACAAAGTTTTCCTCATGATTTTTATTACTTTTTATAGTCATCTTGCTGTTTTCTAAAAGATGACCGTGAGGTGTGTCTTCAGACTCTTTAAATTTAGTTTGGTCAAGAGCAACTATTTGAACACCCTCAACTCCATATTCATATATATCATAACCGTTGATCTCTAATTCGTAGTCCTTCATGTAAAAGTAATCAAACTCTAAAACTACAGATTCCCCATTTTGAATTACATTTTTTACATTTTTTACAATCTCGTAACCATAGCTATCAGTATACTTCACACTTCCGCTAACTATTTTACTTTTAGAACTAAATTGAATTTGATTTCCAACAATCATATCCTCAGTTCTCATTTTAAAGAATAATCCTTCAAGATGCCCACTTCTATTTCTAGAATTAAGAACCTTTAGATACTCAGTTGTATTTTTTCTCATTTCCACTGTCAATCCTCCCGTTGTTCATGTTTATCAAATTATTTTGAATTAATTTTACATAATCGTCCAAAAGAAGTCAACTTTTTTATTTTTTTAAACCATTTTTTAACAGCTTAAAGTAATTTTATTTTTTATATAAAAAAACACACGTAAAAAACATATGGTATTTCATTTTTATATGAACTGTGCTAAAAATGTAGTATTTTCAATATTTTATAACAAAAAA
The DNA here is from genome assembly GCF_000800875.1 of Cetobacterium sp. ZWU0022. NCBI lineage: Bacteria > Fusobacteriati > Fusobacteriota > Fusobacteriia > Fusobacteriales > Fusobacteriaceae > Cetobacterium > Cetobacterium sp. ZWU0022. The sequence goes on along the minus strand of NZ_JRJZ01000191.1, from coordinate 6,320 downwards.
GTTTGACTTTTTAGAAATAAAGGAATATAATTCGCTCTGTGAGATTTTAATAAAATAACATTAAACGGGGAGAGTTAAAATGGCAAACACACACACAGGCAACAAAATGAAATTGATACCATTGATTCTAATGATTTTCACTTCAGTTTTTGGTTTCAATAACATCCCAAGATCATTCTATCTTATGGGATACTCTGCAATACCTTGGTATATCTTCTCTGGGGTACTATTCTTTATTCCTTACGCATTTATGATGGCTGAGTATGGTTCAGCTTTCAAAAAAGAGACTGGTGGTATCTACTCATGGATGGAGAAATCAGTTGGACCAAAATACGCATTCATCACAACATTTATGTGGTATTCATCATACGTTATTTGGCTAGTAAATATATCTTCTGGAATTTGGGTAGTTGTATCTACAGCTGTTTTTGGAAAAGATTTAACTCATCAGCTAAATCTATTTGGATTAAATTCAACACAGAGTATGGGTCTTTTAGGGGTTGGACTTATAACGGCATTCACTTATATAGCTTCAAAAGGTTTAAACAAAATAACTAAAATCGCTTCGATTGGTGGGGTTGCAGTTACACTTTTAAACTTAGTTTTACTTCTTGGTTCACTTATTGTTTTCATCAACAACGGATTCACTTTAGCACAACCTATCGAATCTATAAGCGGTGCTTTCTTCACATCACCTAATCCGAACTACTTAAGTGGATTATCTATAGCATCATTCCTAGTATTTGCTATCTTTGCATATGGAGGAATCGAGGTTGTAGGTGGATTGGTTGATAAAACAGAAAATCCAGAAAAGAACTTCCCAAAAGGGATATCTATCGCTGCTATCGTTATAGCTGTTGGATACGCTATTGGAATCTTCTTTGTTGGAATATTCACTAATTGGGAGTTTTTAATCAATAAAGGAAATGTTCACATAGGTAACTTCTCATATGTTTGTATGGAAAACCTTGGATATCAAATAGCTATCTCTTTCAATCTAAGTGAAGCGACAGCTGTTACAATCGGACAGTTCATGTCTAGATATATGGGTATATCTATAGTTCTTTGTTTAACAGGAGCTTTCTTCACTCTTATCTACTCACCTTTAAAGCAACTGATTGAGGGAGCACCAAAAGAGATGTGGCCAGCTAAGATATCAGAGATTAAAGATGGAATGCCTCAAAACGCTATGTGGTGTCAATGGGGAATCGTTGTTCTATTTATTTTAGGAATAACTTTCGGTGGTCAAGGAGCAGAGGCTTTCTTTATGAAGCTGACTCTTATGACAAACGTTGCTATGACAATACCATATCTTTTAATAGCAGCTGCATTCCCAATATTTAAGAAAAATGATAAGATTGAAAAACCTTTCGTTATATTTAAAACTGATTTCTCAGTTAAAATAGCTACATTCTTCACTGTACTACTTGTTGGATTTGCCAATATAGCTACAATCGTAGAACCAGCTTTAAATGGAAAGATAGATGATACAATTTGGATGAGTATTGGACCAGTATTCTTCATTTTATTAGCATTAACTATTTACAAAAGATACGAAATAGGGTATCTTCATAAGAAGGAGCATTTAGCTTAAACGCTCTTGAACAAACAGAAATTAAATGGGGTGAAAAATATGTTTAGAAAAAATGGTTGGACAAAAGAGAGAGTTGAAGATAAAGCTGTTATATTCGATTTCTCAGAAAACTACAAAAAGTTCTTAGATGATGGGAAAACAGAGAGAGAGGTTGTAAAGATCAGCAGAAAGTTAGCTGAAGAAAACGGCTTCGTTCACATTGAAAATGTAGAAACTTTAAAAGCTGGAGATAAAGTTTATTTTATCAATAGAAATAAAAATATCGTTTTAAGTGTTATCGGAGAGGATGATATTTTAAAAGGAATCAACTATATTGTTTCTCATATCGATTCACCAAGAATTGATATAAAAGCTAATCCACTATATGAGGAGTTAGATTTAGCATATATGAAAACTCACTACTACGGTGGAATCAAAAAGTACCAATGGGCAACTATCCCTCTTGCTCTTCATGGAGTTGTTATCTTAGAGGATGGCACAAAAGTTGATTTGACAATTGGAGAGTGTGAAAACGACCCTATCCTTATGATACCTGATCTACTTCCACACCTTTGGGGGAAATCTCAAGCTGAGAGAAAGGCTCCTGAAGTTTTCCTAGGAGAGGAGCTACAGATTTTAGTTGGTTCTATGCCTATGTATTTAGAGGAGTGTGAATCAAAAGAGCTTATCAAAACTCACATCTTAGAGATTTTAAAATCGAAGTATGGTTTTGGTGAAGAGGATTTCGTTTCAGCTGAGTTACAACTTGTTCCAGCTGGAAAAGCTAGAGATTTAGGATTGGATAGATCAATGGTTGCTGGGTATGGACAGGATGATAGAATCTGTGCTTACACATCACTAAAGGCTATCTTAGATTTAAAGGCGACACCAAAGAGAACTGTTGTGTGTTTCCTAGCTGATAAAGAGGAAACTGGTTCGAATGGATCAACTGGTCTTCAATCAAACTACTTAGAGTATTTCACAACTGAGCTTATTTTAAAGGTAAAAGGTAGCTTCAACGCTTTTGATCTTCAAAAAACTCTTTGGAACTCAAAGGCTTTATCTTCAGATGTTAACGTTGCTATGGATCCTATCTTCAAAGGGGTTCACGACTCTATGAACGCAGCTAAACTGAACAACGGTATAGTTATCACAAAGTATACTGGTGCTAGAGGAAAAAGTGGTACAAATGACGCTGATGCTGAATTTGTTGCAGAGATTAGAAATATGTTAAACAAAAATGATATCGTTTGGCAAATCGGAATGCTTGGAAAGGTTGACGAGGGTGGCGGAGGAACAGTTGCTATGTTCTTAGCTCAAAAAGGGATTAAAACTATCGACGTTGGTCCTGCTCTACTTTCTATGCACGCACCTATGGAGATCTCATCAAAACTTGATGTTTATGAGACTTACAGAGCTTACTTAGCTTTCTACAATCTATAATTCACATAAAAAGAAGAGGTTGGATTTAACTATCCAACCTCCTCTTTTTATACCACTCTTTTTTCCCTCTTTTAGCTTCATACATAGCTAAATCTGCAAATTTAAATGCCTCTCTCATAGAGACTTCTCTCTTTTTAAAATAGTAACCCAAACTAAACGTGACTCCATATTTCCTCATCAAATGTGATTCTTCAAATATTCTTTTCAATTTTTTTATTTTTATCTCTACAACAGATTCATATGAAGAGAATACATAAAACTCATCACCAGAAATCCTAAACACATAGTCATCCTTAAAAACAGCATTTAAATATCTCCCAGTTTCGATAAGAATCTCATCACCACAATCATGCCCATAGACATCATTTGCATTTTTAAAGTTATTTAAATCTAACAATATTGTGACTCCACTAGTAGTATCGTTACTTTTACAAAATTCATTATAAACTCTTCTACTATAAAGTCCAGTTAACTCATCTCTTAAAAGCTCTTTTGTTTCCTCTTTTTGTTGCATATTTTTCACTGTTTGATTTACTCCAAATACAAATATAATTATTATAAAAGGAATCGTTACATTTACCAATTTGTGGTAACGTTCCCGCTCTCTAAGATCATTTTTCTTCTTATCCAAACTCGATATATCTAAAAACTCATTCATATTTACCATCTCTGTTAAAGCTTTATCCAAGATATTTTTCAATATAACATTATCTTTTCTCAAAGCCAAATTAAATGGTACCTGTTCTAAAACATTTATATCAAATCTGTTTAAATCATACCCCTCTGTAGTCAGCGTTATTATTGATGATAACCGTCTATTTTTGAAAGCTGCTACCATTCTATTTTTATCGACATATCTCTCAATTTCAGATTCTAAAAAGTGTTCTTTTGCTATCTCCTCTTCAACAGTATCTTTTAATACACCAACTTTAATTTTATTTTGATATAAGACTTCTATATTATCTATTCTATATACATTTAAAGAACACAACTTTTGTGTGAACAGAAACTTTTCTTCTCTCTCCTTCGTTTTCGAGAGAGTTAGTATATCTAAATTTCCATTTTCAAATTCAGAGTATTTCTCATCCCATTCAGCACCTCTTAAATTTTTAGGTTCACAAAAAACTATATTTAAATTATTGAGTAGATAGTTTAAAAAAATATGTAAAACTCCAGTATAGTTGTTTTCATTTGATATATAGCTTATCTCCTCTACATTTGCATAACCTATTTTTAGATGATTCAAATTTTTTATATATATCTTTTCATCCTCTGATAAAACCTTATCAAATTTATTTTTAATAACACTTTGTTTTCTATTCTCTAAAGAATCGTTCATATCTTTTATATATTTTTCATCGAGAGCGTTGTTTATTATCTCCAATAGATCTATATTTTTTTTATGAACTCCTATTGCATTTTTAGGTAATTTTCCTATCTTTAACTTATTCGTTTTTTCTATCAGATTCATATCTGAATCCACGTAATTAGCATATCTATCTCTATCTATTCTATCCACTCTTATTATATTCAAATCCAAATCATTTCTATAGTTAATTCGCTCTAAAAAACTTTCATACACTGTATCTTTTGTTACATAGACATCTTTTCCTTTTAAATCATCTAGGTGATTCAATCTTTCGCCTTTAGCAACAACAACCAAAGTTTCATTTAAAATTTTATTTGAAAATAGTGCTAACTTTTCACGCTCTGGTGTTCGTGTCAAAAAAGGTATAAAATCAATCTCTCCCTTTACAAATCCTTCATATATCTCTGGCCAATCCCCTTGCCTTATCTCTATATCCAAATCTAAATAATCCTCGAAAAGCTCTTTAGCTATATCGTTCAATGAGCGTCCACCCACTTTATCCTCTCCAAAATAAAGAGTTCTCAAACCCAAAACATATCTCTCTTTTCTTGCTTTCTCAAGAGTTTCCCGCTCCTTAATATTTCTTGGAGCATATTTTTCTCCTCCAAATACACTTATAACACTTAAAATAAAAATTAAAAAAATCTTTTTAATTCGCACGTGTTCCCCTCCTAAAACAAACAATCTTCCCCTAAAAAAAAAGTTATCACGAATGATAACCTTTCCCTAAGTTTTTCAAATTGTGAGAATTTGATAAAACTCTATCACTATATTCTACAATATCTTTGATTTTTTTGTAACTTGAAATTTTTTTAATTTTTTTTAAAATCTCTTCTAGAATAATTTTATGAACAAATCTATATTTTTGTTGAAGATTCTTCTACTTCTAAGACCCAAGCTTGGTTATGCAGATACCATCTGATAGTTTTTTCAATTCCCTCTGTGAAGGCAGTCTCTGGATACCATCCCAACTCATTCATAATCTTTGTAGGATCAATAGCATAACGACTATCGTGTCCTAACCTATCCTGAACATGAGTTATAAGGTCATAATTGATATTCTCTAACTCTGTAGTCAATAGACTTCTGTATTGTGGTTCATCTCTCATAATTCTGGCTATAATATCTATAGTCATTTTTACAATATTGATATTTTGTTCCTCATTGAATCCACCGATATTGTAAATCTGGTGAGTTGGTGCCTTAGACAGTACCATATCGATTCCTTTACAGTGGTCCATAACAAAAAGCCAATCCCTTACGTTATCTCCCTTTCCATAAACTGGTAACTTCTTACCAGCTAAGATATTCTTGATGATTAAAGGAATCAACTTCTCTGGGAAGTGGTAAGGCCCATAGTTATTAGAACATCTTGTTATATTGAATGGAAACTTATATGTTTCACCATAAGCCACCACCATCATATCGGCTGAAGCTTTCGATGCTGAATATGGACTACGTGGATCAAGTGGAGTTCTCTCTGTAAACATCGGGTCATTCAAACCTAAACTCCCATATACCTCATCTGTTGAAACGTGATGGAACTTCTTTCCTTCTTTATAGATAGGATAGCCGTTATCATCCTTTCCAACAGTCCAGAAAGATTTTGCAACCTCCATCAGGTTTTGTGTTCCAAGAATATTTGTCTCTAAAAATATCCCAGGATTCTCTATACTACGATCCACATGAGACTCAGCAGCAAAGTTAACGACTGCATCTATATCATGTGCCATAAATATATTTTCCACTAACTCTCTATTACAGATATCTCCCTTAAAGAAAGTTACTCTGTTATCCTTTAACTCCTCTCTTATAGTTCCAAGATTTCCTGCATACGTTAACTTGTCTAGGATAACTATCTCTATATTCTCATACTTCTCTAACATATATTTTACAAAGTTAGCACCGATAAATCCAGCACCACCTGTTACAAGA
>NZ_JRJZ01000078.1:0-721 GCF_000800875.1 Cetobacterium sp. ZWU0022 | reverse complement strand
ATTTCATTATAACCCTTCAAGAATTGAGTGTTTACAGGTACACAATACTCTTTATTTGTATATATTATGTAGCTTTAAATTTCAACTTAATTGTTAAAAAGTTAGAAAAAATAATTGGAGTAAATCGAAAAGTAGAGGATTGGAGAGATAATGGAGATAGAGGAACTTAAAAAAAATCAAAATATAATAGCCAATAAATTAATTGAACTAACTCAGGAATCAAGAAAAAATAGGCAAGATATTGAAAAAGATTTAGAAAAAATAAAAGATAGAGATGCTAAAATAGCCGAACAATTAACAGAAGCTAAAAAAATTGTAGATACATTTAGCGAATATCAAAGAACTTTTGAACGAACTAATTTTTTAAATAAAGTTTTTGCCACAATAATTTTTTTATTTTTAATTTTCTTAATCTGGGGGAGTTTTTTTACTAAATCCTAAGCTAATCATATTAAGGATTTAGAAAAAACTCTATGCTTCAACTTGAAGCATAGAAGTTAAACAGAATAAATGAATATCTTTATAATAAAATACAAAAGAAAAAATTGCTTACACAATATGAAATATAAATAGTTTTATTACTATTTTATTTTTATTCGTGTAGGGCATTTTTTTTATAAAAAAAATAAGCAGGAGGAATTAAAATGGAAAAAGCAATTTTCATTAAAAACAGAGCAAAAAAATCTCAAAAAGGAGGTTGGTTAAAAGAGAATTATAAATT
>NZ_JRJZ01000072.1:0-594 GCF_000800875.1 Cetobacterium sp. ZWU0022 | reverse complement strand
AAAAAAATTACAAAATGAAATAGAATCAAAAATTGCTATAGGTACTTCTTTTGGAAGACCTTGGACAAATATTAGCATTTTATCTATTGAAAATATTCCAAATCATTGGTTTGGCGTTTTTTGGAGAGTTGATTGGAGAATAAACAAAAATACAAAAACCTATACTCCCTATATTTGTTTAAGATACTATAAAACTACTTTAGATAAAACAGAAGAAGACGATAGATATTTTGAAGGTATGAGAAAAATTTTTAATGAATTGATTTTAAAATATCCTAATCTTGAATTTGGACAAGTTCATAGTGTAGGAAATAAAGAAAGAGAGGTTGGGATACTGTTTTTTGATAATGAAAAAAATACTATTCCTAATATAATAAGTGAGATTGGAAAATTAACTAAAGACTTTTTACAAAGAGTTAAAGATGAAAAAATGTACTATAGTGATGCTAAATATTGTATGAATATAGATTAGCGACTTAAAAGAGGCTGATTCATTAGTTAGCCTCTTTTCTAGAGAATATTGGTGTATTAAAAAGACTAGAGTATAATTGATACATAGAAATTTATATAAAAGATGCCACATTTCCACCGTTT
>NZ_JRJZ01000158.1:0-329 GCF_000800875.1 Cetobacterium sp. ZWU0022 | reverse complement strand
GGCAAAGAACTGGTGATACTGAGCTAATATCTTTATCTTTTCATTTTTACTTTGAAGAAACAGGATATAGTCATAAGTTAGTTCTAATACTCTTTCCTTAGATAACATTCCACGAGTTAAAACTTCCATCATTAAAGAGTTTGTATCTGCTATTGTAACTCCATCAATACTTCTAAAGCTCATAAATCTCTCCCTCATTTGAAGTGTTAGATGATAATGATCCATTTGCTAGAACTATTCCAGCTGTTCCATTTGGTGATAAATGATGAGCCATATGTTGTAGCCAAGCATAGTTAGCATTTCCCTCTGGAGGTGTACCATATTTCCAT
>NZ_JRJZ01000064.1:0-3257 GCF_000800875.1 Cetobacterium sp. ZWU0022 | reverse complement strand
CCGGCATCCCCCATCTCGGTACTCCCTTTTTTGGGGGACCGCTCTTGGGGGTGGCCAATGCCTTTCCCTCATTTTGCTCCCTCTGGGTTAGGATCAGGCTCTTTTTTGCTGAGTTAGCAAAACTGAAAGCTAGATTCAGCAGAGCCTTCACGGGCAAGGGGCAGCAACTTCGCCCACACTTCAATTCCCCACCCTCCCTCTACTGCTATCTTGTCGGGGCATTCCCATTTTTTTGTAGAGATGAAAGACATATTATCTATCCCAATCAAAAAAACTATGGCGGAAATCCACAGATCTCTCCTCTATCTGTAATCTCCGCCAGAAGTTCGCTGAGCGAACTTTTTAAAAATAGAAAAGCAAGTGACAACTTGTCACTTACTTTTTTCAAAAGAATTAAAGTAGAAATAGCCACTTAGCTCATCGCTATCTCCCTCTGGTCGGTGCTGGGGTAGTGCCCGTATTTACAGTCAGTCCCTCATGCACGCTTCCCTGCCGGTCGCTTAGTACTCCGCTCAAGAGCAAGAACGAGTTCTTGTCTTAATTGGGAAGGGGCTCGAAAATGACGAATAACAGCAACGATAAATAGACATACGTAGATTCTCTTCGCCCCTCAACCTTTTTCTTTTCCCTCCCTCCCTCTACTGCTATCTTGTCGGGGCATTCCCATTTTTTCGTAGAGATGAAAGACATATTGTCTATCATCAATAATAAAATGCGTGGTTATGCTAAAATTTCTAGATTTCCATAAATATCAAACCAGTCAACAATCTCGTATATAGGTTTATTTTTTTTCAAACACTCATCTATTTTTTGAATTATTATAGATTCTTTCACATCTGGAAGTAAGATAATAGGAAATGAATCATTGAATTTTTTGTTATACTCTTCTACTTTTATAAATAAATTTTCACTATACATAATACCCTCCGTAATTTTAATATGATGAAAAAGTTCGTTGAGCGAACTTTTTTTAATTACTGTTTCCAATATTTATTGCTACCTTTTTTTAGAATTGTTAAATGAATAAAGTTTTGTTCTGGATAATAGATTATCTTATCCATAAAAGGATAATTTTTTTCATAAATATAGTTTGCTACTAAATTCAAATTAGCTCCAGATATTGTAAAATCTACAGCAGTTCCATATTTGTGTTGAGAGTTTGTTGCACCATTTACTGCTTTATTCAATTTCTCATCTCTATAAAAAGATAAAATAAACATAGGTTTAGCTAGATCATCTCGTATTATTTGTAATTTTTCTAAAGTGTGGTTAATATTTTTGATTGTCAATGCATCATTAGGTAGAATAGCTAGATTGGGGTAGGATGCTGATACAGCAACTTCTTTAATTTTAAAATTTTTAGTTTCCTTTATCTTCAAATTAACACCTCCTTTTTGTATTTATTCAATTTAAAGATTAAATTTCCTAAGTTCGACAGGCGAACTTTTATACAAAAAAAGGAGGAACCTCTGTGGGGGGACTACAGAGGTTCTGGGGGGATTAAATTATTATATTATTAGCCTTTTATATAATATTTAGACATAGGTTTTTGGAAAAAAGTTTTAAAATATTTTTAGGCAGATTTAGCTCAAGAACTTTTTATTTTGGTCCTTAAAAATTTATATCTCTGTAGGGGCTTTCTCGGTTTTTGTATTTCTCTCTCGCCTTCTGCAGGGTTTGTTGGGGTCGGGGGTCTCGCCCCCCGGCGGCGAAGCTAAGAACTTTTTATTTGTATTTTGTAGGAGGTAGGCTATGAAAAATATTTTAGATGTTTTAGGTTTTAAAAGGTGGTATTAAATCAGAAAATGTGTTGTTGAAAGGTAAGGCTGATTTAATATCTTATCTGAATTTACAAATGGGATATTTGAAACATGAGGAGTTCAAAGTTTTATTTTTGGATAGTAATAATAAAATTGTAAGTGATGAAACTCTTTTCTGTGGGACTATTGATAGAAGTGTTGTTTATCCTCGTTTGATAATAGAAAAAGCTATTCTATCAAGTGCCAAGGGAGCTATATTTGTACATAACCATCCAAGTGGAAATTTGACTCCATCTAAAAAAGATATAGAATTGACTCTTGAAATGCAAGAGATTTTTGACAAAATAGATGTTAAATTGTTGGACCATTTCATTATTTCAGAGACTGAGTATTTCAGTTTTTATGAGAATGGATTAGTGGAGTATTACTAGGGTAAAACCTAGTAATACTTTAAAAAAATATGGAGGTGTAGGATGAAAAAATTTGATATTATGGGAAACATTCGAAAAGAGATGAGTTTAAAAAATTTGAGTGTAGGAAGATTGGCCAAGAAAATTGGGATAGATGAAGTAGTTTTGACAGAGTTATTTTTAGAAAAGAAAGTAGATATTGAGATATTGGAAAAAGTTATTGAGGTAGTTTTTGAAAGTTATGAGTTCCAGTATTCTTTCAAAGAGAATCCTTTGAGAGTTTTTACATCTAAAGAGTTGTTGGAGGAGTTATTGAGAAGAGAGAATTTGAAGATACTTGGGAAATAAAGAAAGAGTGTGATATAATGAAGTATTACAAATAAGCTTTGTTATTGTAGTAAGTACAAAAATGGGAAAAGTTCGCTAAGCGAACTTTTTTCATTTATACATCATTAACGGATAAAATAGCAAAAAACCTATAAAAATAGGTGCTAAAATAAAGGGTTCTAAAAAATAGGGTATACTTTTATTACCTAATCGGTTTTTGAAGGGCCTTAAAATCGATTTTAGAGGGTCGTTTTTTGAAGATGTTTTTTGGTGATTTTTAAAAGGTCCCAATAGGAGAGGGATTGTAAAAAATGGTGTTTTAAAAGTAAAGACAGATGTAGGAGATATGAAAATATAAGGCTTAAAAGGCTCTCTATTAGAGTGTTTATAAAAAGATGGTGGATTTAATAATTTTTTATGAATTTAATGTTTCATCTCATGACTAATCCTTAGTGTATTGGGAAGTTTGAGAGGAGTTTTAGATTTTTTTCTAAGATTCTCCTCTATTTAGTTGCATCAGTATTCTATAAATTATTAAGTTTCTATATCTATACTTACAGGAATCATAATTTTAACTATCCAGCCTAACCCATCTTCAAATTGGAAAATTTTTTCATTAGAAATCTCTATGGGATCTCCATCAATTTTAAATCTGGATTTTTCTATAAAATCAAGTAGTTTTTCATAACTTTTAGTTATATTTTCATAAGAGCCCTTATGGATAAGAGTGGCGAACTCTCTTCTTTTAAAAAGTAAATTA
>NZ_JRJZ01000087.1:0-19121 GCF_000800875.1 Cetobacterium sp. ZWU0022 | reverse complement strand
AAGTTAGATAATTTAATATTACCCCAACTTGAAGGTTTACACAAATATTTAATTAGACCCGGACATAAGTCCACTTTTATTTTTTATAATTTTAGATACCTTCTGAAATAGCCCAAGCTAATTCATCTTTCATTTGATTAAAATTCTTTAATCTTTTAAGTTCAACCATTTCACCAAATAATTTTAATTGGAAATTACCAATAAGAGCGATATTATCTTTTAGATCAACGCTTCTTCTTCCATAAGTAAGATTTCTTTTTTCAACTTCATCACCAACACGAACAAGAAGCATTCCTTTATTAAATCCTAAAATTTCAACTTCTGATACTCTATCAAAGAATTCGTTTTCAATTTTTCTTTCTTTTCTAGCTTCAGCATTTACTCTTTTATTTTCAGCTCTTCTTCTATCTTCTTTGGCTTTAACAATTCTTTTAGCTTTTTTTAAATTTTTAAGTTCATTATATTCTGTACCTTTTGGTTTAGTTTTACTAATAACTTTCATAAATATTCTCCTCTCAAAACTTCTTTTATCATAATATTATAAATGCTTTTACAAATTTTTACAAGAATAATTAAAAAAAATTTTGACAAATCCCAAAAAATGTTGTATTAAATTAATAACGAACATGTTCACGAGAACAAAGGTAGGTGTAAAATGGTAACTCAAGAAGATTTAGCTAAAAAATTGGGAATTACAAGAACTACTGTGGCTAGGGCACTCAATGGAAGTAAAAATATAAAGCTAGAAACAAAAGAGAAAGTGCTTCAATTAGCAAAAGAGTTAGGATATGAAAAAAATTATTTAGGAAGCACATTAGCAATAAAAGAAAAGAAAAAAATTGTTGCTATAATAGCTAAGTCAATTAACGAGGAGTATTCTAAAAAAATAAAAGCAGGCTTAAAAGATTTTGAAGATGAGGTCAAAGCTTATGGAGTAAAGATAAAAATTTTAGAAGTTGATATAAGCGACAGAGTCGGTCAAATTGAAATTCTAAAAAAAAATTTAGATAAAAAAATTCACGGATTAATATTAACTCCTTTAGATACTGAAGAGATATTAAAAGTGATTTTACCATCAATTAACGAACTACATGTTGTTTCTATTGGAAAGGAACTCTCAAGTGAGATAACATACATAGACTCGAGATATACAAAGTCGGGTAGAATAGCTGCAAATATAATGTCAAATATTGCGGTAAAAAATGGTAAGATTTTAGTAATTGATGGTGGAGATGATTTAATGTCTTCTAAAAAATATTTAAAAGGATTTACCACAAAATTAGACGAGATACAAAAAAGTTATATAGGACCTGTTAAAATAGAGAGTTTATTAGACAATAAAGAGAGAGTTTTAGATTATCTTTCGAATGATATAGAAGGAATATATATAAATCGATATGCGCCGGAAATTATCGAATACTTAGGGGAAGTAAAAAAAGATAATTATAAATTTGTAACAAATGGTTTTAATGAAAAAATACGGGGATTACTAGAAAGCAATAAGGTTATTGCAACAGTATCAGAAGATTTCTACAATCAAGGATATACAGCCGGAAAAAGAATTTTTGAATTATTATATAAAACAGATATAAAAAGATCTCAGAGGTTTCAAACTAAAATAGACATCATTTTTAGAGAGAGTTTAGATTAGTTCTGAGGTTATTATATATAGTCAAAAATAAGTTTTAAGGGAGGAAGATTTAATGAAGAGAGTGTTAAAAGTAGCAGGATTAACGTTAGTTTTTGGAATGGTAGCATTTGGGGCGAATGAAAAAGTTTATAAATTAAAAATGGGGTTAGTTGCAAATACAAGTTCAAATGAATATAAGGCAGCAGAAACTTTCGCAAATCATTTAAAAGAAAAATCAAATGGTCAACTAATAGTAGAGTTATATCCAGGAGCTCAATTAGGTGACGATAGATCGATGCTTGAACAGCTATCTGCTGGGGTTTTAGATTTAGGATTTGCAGAAATTTCAAGATTTAATATATTTTTCCCAGAAGCTCAAGTGTATTCACTTCCATATGTAATTGAAGATTTTGATCATATGAAAAGAGCATCATTTGACACAACTTTTGGTAAAAATTTACAAAAGAAAATAAAAGATAATTTAAATATAGAAATTTTATCACAAGCGTATAATGGAACAAGACAAACTACGTCAAATAGACCAATTAATTCTTTAGAAGATATGAAAGGATTAAAGTTAAGAGTTCCAAGAGCTGATTCAAACTTAGAATATGCTAAAAATACGGGAGCATCACCAACACCAATGGCATTCTCAGAGGTATATTTGGCACTACAAACAAATTCGGTTGATGGTCAAGAAAATCCTTTATCAGCTATAAGAGCTCAAAAATTCTATGAAGTTCAAAAATATTTAGCAATGACTAATCATATATTAAATGATCAACTATATTTAGCAAGTGGGTCTTCAATGAAAAAATTACCTCAAAACTTACAAGATTTAATTAAATCAGAATCTGAAATTGCAGCACAATATCATACAAAGTTATTTGTAGATGAAGAAGCAAGTATAATTGATTTCTTTAAAGAGCAAGGGGTAACAGTTACAACTCCAGATTTAGAACCATTTAGAAAAGCTATGCAACCATTCTATGAAGTATATATAAAAAATAATGGAAAATTAGGAAAAGAAGCTTTAGATGAGATAAATTCAGTAAGATAAGAGAGTAATTTGTGAGTATAGGAGTTGAATATGAATATAAGAAAAATTTTTGATAACATTGAAGAGATTGTAGGTGCAATACTTTTTATAACAATGTTTGCTATTCTAATAGCACAAATCATCTTTAGACAAGTATTTGACTCTCCTCTTATATGGAGTGAAGAGTTAGCTATTCTACTATTTACATATACTGGGATGTTAGGTGTAAGTATTGGAGTGAAACATAGGCAACATGTTTTTATAGATTTTTTATACAATAAATTTTCAGGAAGAGGATTAAAAATAGCCAACACATTTATTCAATCAGTTGTATTCATCTCTTTGCTTGCAATGATTCAAATAGGATATAGGTTATTTTTAAGAAAAAAGATATTTCAATTGATAGCGTTAAAAATATCTTCGGGATGGATGTACGCAGCACTACCTTTAATTGCTTTACTTATGTTAATCAGATTTATTCAGGTTTTAATTCAGGATTATAAAACTGGGAAATTTATAATAGAGCCTAAAAATCTAAATATTGAAGAAGAAAAGGATTCTGAAACAGTAGAGGATGAAAAGGTGGTGAAAGAAGAATGGTAACAATACTAACATTTTTATCGTGGTTTGGACTTATCTTTGTAGGGGTTCCAGTAGGATTTTCTTTAGTTTTTGCGACATTACTATTCTTCGCATTAACTGATTGGAATGTAGTTTACTTTGTAGGTTCACTATTAGTTGATAGTTTGGATAGCTTTAGTTTATTAAGCGTTCCATTCTTTGTTTTGACTGGTGTTTTGATGAATAGTTCTGGAATAACAGAGAGAATATTTAGATTTGCAAAGGCTTTATTAGGTCATTATACAGGTGGAATGGGTCATGTTAATATATTTGCAAGTTTGATATTTTCAGGGATGTCTGGATCAGCATTAGCTGATGCAGGAGGATTGGGGCAACTTGAGATAAAAGCTATGAGAGATGAAGGGTATGATGATGATTTATGTGGAGGATTAACTGCAGCATCGTGTATCATCGGTCCTTTAGTGCCACCAAGTATAACAATGATTATATACGGAGTTATAGCCGATCAATCAATAGCAAGATTATTTTTAGGAGGATTTGTTCCTGGAATTATTTTAACCTTTGCTTTGATGATAATGAATTATTTTATTTGTAAAAAAAGAGGTTATAAAAGAGCTCCAAAAGCTACTATGCAAGAGAGATTAATATCTTTCAAAGAGTCGTTTTGGGCTTTACTTACTCCATTTATAATAATCGGTGGAATTTTCTCGGGATACTTTACCCCAACAGAAGCGGCCGTAATTGCAACTTGTTATTCAATGGCTTTAGGATTCTTTGTATATAAAGAACTGACAGTACAGGGATTTGTTAAAGATGTTATTGAAACTATAAAGATAAGTGGAGTAACAGTTTTAATGATAATGGGAGTAACTTTCTTTGGACAAGTTATAGCAAGAGAGCAGATTTCTATGAAAATTGCAGAAGTATTTTTAACATTTGGTAAATCGCCATTGATGGTTTTAATAATGATAAATCTACTTTTAATTTTCTTGGGAACATTTATAGAGGCGTTAGCTCTGCAGGTATTAGTTTTACCGATGCTAATTCCGGTTGTTATTCAATTTGGAATTGACCCGGTATTTTTCGGAGTTATAAGTACATTGAATTTAATGATTGGAATATTAACTCCACCGATGGGAATGGCCCTTTTCGTAGTATCACGGGTTGGAAAAATTCCAGTGAGTACAATAACCAAAGGGGTAATACCATTTTTGGTTCCAATAATTATAACTTTAATTATTTTAACAATTTTCCCACAAATAGTTTTATTTGTACCAAATTTAATATTAGGAGCATAAATTAAAAATTCTGGAGGAACAAGATGAAAGGTATTTATTCAGCATTACTTATTTCGTTTGATGAAAATGGAAATTTAGATGAAAAAGGAACAAGAAATATTGTTAGATATAATATTGACGTTATGATGGTTGATGGACTTTATGTAGGTGGAAGTACTGGTGAGAATTTTATGATTTCAACAGAGATGAAGAAAAGAATTTTTGAGATTGTAAAAGATGAAGCTAAAAATGACGTAAAATTGATAGCACAAGTAGGTTCTATAGATTTATATGAAGCTGTTGAATTAGGAAAATATGCAACTAGCTTAGGGTATGATTCACTATCAGCGGTAACACCATTCTATTATAAGTTTGATTTTGAAGAGATAAAAAATTATTATATGACAATTGTAAACGAAACAAATAACAATATGATAATCTATTCAATTCCATTTTTAACTGGAGTAAATATGAGTGTTGATCAGTTTGGAGAGCTTTTATGTCATGAAAAAATAATTGGAATAAAGTTTACAGCTGGAGATTTCTATTTATTAGAAAGAGTTAGAAAAACATTCCCTAATAAACTAATATATGCTGGATTTGATGAGATGTTACTTCCAGCAGTAGCGCTAGGAGTGGATGGAGCAATTGGAAGTACTTATAATGTAACAGGAAAAATAGCAAAAGAGATATTTAATTTAGTTCAAGAGGGAGACCTTCTTCTAGCGAGAGAAAAACAGACTTATTTGAACGATATAATTGAAGCAATATTAAAGAATGGATTATATCAAACAATAAAAGAGATTTTAAAATTAAAAGGTGTAGATGCAATAGGATATTGTAGATTACCGATGAAAAAACTTTCAGCAGAGAAAGTTGAAGCAGCAAAAGAGATTGGAAGAAATTTTTTATAGGAGCAGATGAAATGAACATAGTAGCCATAGATATTGGAGGAACAGAAATAAAATATGGCTCAGTAGGGACTGGAGGAGAAGTTATCTTCTCCTCATCTTTACCAACTGAGGCAAATAGAGGAGTAGAGCAACTATTAGAAAAAATATTTAAAATAGTTGATGAACTAAAAAATCATAAAACAGTTGGAATTGCAGTTTCAGCGACTGGTCAGATTGACGGTAAGATAGGAAAGGTTGTTGGTGGAACAAACTTAATTCCAGGATGGATAGGAACAAACTTAGTTCAAATATTAGAGGATAGATATGGCTTACCAGCAGTTTTAGAAAATGATGTTAATTGTGCTGCCCTAGGAGAGATGTGGATGGGAGCAGCAGCAGGGAAAGAGAATTTTATTTGTTTGACAATAGGAACAGGAATTGGTGGAGGAGTTGTTTTAAATGGAGAACTCTTAAGAGGAGAAGGAAGTGTAGCAGCAGAGTTTGGACATATTCAAATTGTAAAAAATGGAGTTCAATGTGGTTGTGGAAACAAGGGATGCTATCAAGGATATGCTTCAACAACAGCACTTTTAAGAATGGCAGAAGAAAAATTTTGTAAAAAATTAAACGGTAAAGAGATCTTTGAAGAGGTTCATAAAAATAACGTTGAATATAAAGAATTAGTTCATGAATGGGCAGATTATTTTACAGATGGACTAGCGACTTTAATATATATATTTAATCCTTCTCTTATTGTTATAGGTGGAGGAGTATCTAAGCAAGGTGATTTTTTAAAAGATATTTTCCAAAAAAGTTTAGAACAAAAAGTAATGAAAAACTACTTAGATATACTACAGATTAAAATGGCTGAGAGAGGCAATGACGCCGGTATGTTAGGGGCTTCACACCTATTATTGAAAAAAATAAAATAAAAAGTTCAAAAAAAGTTATTGACAAAAAAAACTTTTCATTTTACAATAGATTCCATATAAGATTAACAAAAATTGAATAGAAAATCGGTTGAAGGTATAGGGAGAGTGTCAGAGATGACCACCGAAGAAGTGAATCTTTCAGGTTAGTTGAAAAACTTGAGGACCTATACTGGACGAGCCTCTGGAGAGACTCTATGAGCACCGAAGGAGCAAACCCAAAAGAAATTTTGGACTAAACTCTCAGGTAAAAGGACAGAGGAATTATGCAATAAAAGTTTTTGTATTGACTATTTTTTGTGTATAATTCTTTTTTAATTCCAGAAGGTATTTTTTGAAATACCTTCTTTTTTTATTCAATTTTGCATTTAAAAAAATTTTTAGGAGGAATTCAAATGCAAGATATTGTAACTAGTGTAAACAGTTTTTTATGGGGGAATTTTTTAATTGTATTACTTATGGGAACGGGGATTTATTTTACTTTAAAATTGAATTTTATTCAAATTAGAAAATTTAAAGAGGGAATAAAGCACGTAACAGGATCAATTAATTTGAACGGTAAAGCAGCAGATAAAAATGGAATGTCATCATTCCAAGCTTTAGCTACAGCAGTAGCGGCCCAAGTTGGAACAGGAAATTTAGCAGGAGCAGCAACAGCTATAGCTTCGGGAGGACCGGGAGCGATATTCTGGATGTGGGCAAGTGCATTTTTCGGAATGGCAACAGTTTATGTAGAAGCAATATTAGGACAAGTTTTCAAAAAAAGAGTAGATGGACAAGTAACAGGTGGGCCAGCATACTATATAGAAAACTCAATAAAGAATAAAAAGTTAGCAAAAGGGTTATCATATTTCTTTGCAATGGCATGTATAGGTGCTCTAGGACTTATGGGTAATGCGGTTCAGGCCAATTCAATTTCAGCAGCTTTTGGACATGCTTTTGGAGCATCTCCAGCTTTAGTGGGAATTGTAGTTTCAGTTTTAGCAGGATTTGTATTCTTTGGAGGAATAAAAAGAATAGCATCGGTAACAGAAAAAATTGTTCCCGTAATGGCAGGATTGTATATATTAGCTTGTCTAATAATAATAATG
Organism: Cetobacterium sp. ZWU0022; assembly: GCF_000800875.1. Taxonomy (NCBI): domain Bacteria; kingdom Fusobacteriati; phylum Fusobacteriota; class Fusobacteriia; order Fusobacteriales; family Fusobacteriaceae; genus Cetobacterium; species Cetobacterium sp. ZWU0022. The sequence goes on along the minus strand of NZ_JRJZ01000087.1, from coordinate 11,680 downwards.
ATAAATTATAAGGAAATAATACCAGCAGTAACGTCTATTTTCTATTCAGCTTTCAATCCTCAGGCAGCTTTTGGAGGAGCTATGGGAGTTAGCGTAAAGCAAGCTGTTAGATATGGAGTTGCAAGAGGTTTATTCTCAAATGAAGCAGGGATGGGATCAACACCTCATGCTCATGCAATAGCAAAGGTATCACATCCAGGAGAGCAAGGAATTGTAGCTGTAATAACAGTTTTCATAGATACTTTTATAGTTTTAACAGGAACAGCGTTAGTAATATTAACATCTAAAGTATCTTTGGCTTCTGGAGCTGGAATCGTATTAACTCAAGGAGCTTTTGCTAAAACTTTAGGAACATTTGGAGAAGTATTTATAGCGATTTGTTTACTGTTCTTTGCATTCTCAACAATAGTAGGATGGTATTTCTTCGGAGAAGCAAATGTGAGATACATCTTTAAAAATAAAAAATCAGTTAATGTTTACAGAGCAGTAGTAATGATTATGATTGTTATAGGATCAGTAATGAAGGTTGAATTAGTTTGGGAATTAGCTGATATGTTTAATGGAATGATGGTTCTTCCGAATTTAATAGCATTACTAGCACTAGGAAAATATGCTAGAAATGCTATGAAAGAGTATGATGTTCTTCCAGAAAATGAGATAGGAAAAGAAGCCGTAACATTATAGCTTAAAAATTGAGTTGAAAATGAGTTAAAAGTGATTAAAATTGGAATTAAGTGTATTTCTTTCTTGACATAAAATGGTAGTATACAGTATAATCCATATTAAGATTAACGATTAAGAAGGGTGGATTATTATGAAAAAGTTTTTAATATCAATGTTAGTAATGTTATCAACAGTGGCATTAGCTGAAGTAAAAGAAGGAACTGGATTAGGATATGCAGATGATATAAAAGTTGCGGTAACAATGGATGGAGATAAAATAACAGCTATAGAAGTAAAAGAAAATAGCGACACTCCAGGAATTTCGAATCCAGCAATTGAAGAGTTAACAAAAAGAGTTATTGAAGCACAATCGTCACAAGTAGATGTAGTAGCAGGAGCTACTTACACTTCTGAAGGATTCTTAGAAGCAGTAAATAACGCAACAGGTAAATAGTTAGTTGAATAAAGCTGAGATGTAAGATCGTCTCAGCTTTTTTTATATTAACCAAGTATTATAGTTATAAATCGCATAAGCTGTTACAGTGTCATAATATTTAAAAGTTAGATATAGAAGTAGAGTTATAAAAAGAAGATTTCGAATAAATTTATTTTCGATTCGAGATAAAATAAATGGAATAGTAATAAAAATTCCAACTCTAAAATATTCTAAAAATCTTAAAATAATAGCAAATCTATAAAAGCTTATGAAAATAAAAAGAGCAAAGATATTCAAATTTATAAACAGATTTTCTTTTGAATCAGCAATTTTGATAAAAAATAAACTAATAAAAACAATTATAAATAGTTCTGAAAACTCATAAAAATTGCCGGATTCAATTATGTGAGAGTATCTATTTAAACGCTCGCTCAATCCCAAAAAGTTTATATTTAATTTAAAGATTAAATATGAGATAGGATTGATAATTACACCCATTCCTAATAGATAGATTAAAGAATTTTTAGTTTGTTTATAGTTAAGAAAAAAATACAATGGATATAAAATAATAGCTGTTTTGTGAAAAAGACAGGCTATAGTAATTAAGCAAAAATAAATTATTAGTTTTCTTTGGAGAATATATTTTAAACTTATCCAAAATATTAAAATTGAAATGAAATTTCGAATAATTGTAAAATTATGCCAATAGTAAAAAGTTGATAAATATATTAAAAAAGATAAAGTAGGATACATACTGTAGGTAATAAAAATTTTATAAATAATAAAATTAAAAATTAAGCTTAAAAAAAATAAGAAATAGTTATAATCTAATCCAATAAATTTTGAAAAATCTTTTAAAATAAGAAATAATTTTTCATATCCATATGGATTTTGAAAATATGGAAGCTCATAAAAATATTTATAAACGTGATAGTCATATCCACCAACATTGATTCTGCTACCTGTGAATAGAATCAAAATACTTAAAGGCATAATTAAAATCTGTTTTTCGTAGATATCTTCTGTAAAAAAAATAGAATAGAATAAAAAAATTCCAAAAATACTCAGAACAAAAATCATACTTCATCAATCCTCTCTTTTAAAATAGATATAGTTAAAGAAATAAAAAAAGATAAAATAAATCCATAAAATATTATTAAATAACGCTTATCAACTATTTCAACTTTATCAGCTTCAATAATTAAAGGAAATGATATCATAGGATTTTTAATTAAATTGTAAATTTTTATTTTTTTCTCTTCTTCTTCAATTGATAAAAGTTTATCGTTTAAAAAACTTGTATTAATTTTTAAAAGTTCAGATAAAAAATTGTTAACCTCATTTATAGGAGTAGTGGAATCAAAAGCTTTAGCAGTAATTGTATATATACCGTTACCATTATTCAATGATAATTTTAAAGAATCTTTTTTGATTAAACTAGGAATATAAAGTCCACCATCGCCAGGAGTAAAACTTTCATAAGTAATTATTCCATTTACATCAGTTTTAGTTATTTTAGTTTGCCCATCAGGTTCAATATATTTAAAAAATCCTTTTGCTGAATAAGTGATAGGTTTTATACTATAAATATAACCTGTAAAAGATATACATATAAAAAAGATTGTAAGAAAAATTTTCATATTTTTTTCATTAATTTTAAAAGCTGATTTGACATAGAAACCTCCCATAAGATTTTTTCTCCTATATTTAAATACCACAAAAATAAAAAAAACCTCCTAAAAAGAGGTTCTTTACTAGATATATTAATTAAAAGGATACCAGAATCCTTTTAAAACATATATTTTTAAATATATAGATAAAACTAAAAGTAAAATCATTAAAATTAAACTTATAAAGTCAATTTTTCCATATTTTTGAGAACTATACCAAGTTCTTTTATTTTTATGGCCAAAACCTCTTAAATCCATGGCATTAGAAATAACTTCAACTCTATTTAGAGATGAAAGTACTAGTGGGAATAGGATTGTATTGTAATTTCTAAGCCTTGTTAAAATATTTGCATCCTCTTTTCTGAAAGCCACTCCTCTAGCTTCTTGTGCATGCATAATATTTTTGAATTCATCTCTTACATCAGGAATATATCTAAGAGCAATATTTATAGCGTAAGCAACTTTGTACGAAACTCCAATTTTATTTAAACTACTTGCAAATTTACTTGGATGAGTTGTAAATATAAACAGCATCATTATAGGAAAAACAGCAAGATATTTCATAGAAAGAGTTAGAGCAAACCAAACAGTTTCTAATGAAAGGGTAATTCCCTTGATTGTTAAAAGTGCAGTGGTAGTACCAGTTAAAGTTGAACCATATTCGGGAGTTACAACTATTAGGAATAGAGAATTCAAAATAGTAAAGATAACAATAAATTGGAATAATGGTTTTATTGATTTAAAAGGGATTTTAGCAACATTTAAAAGTGTCATTCCAACAATGAAAAATGTTACAAATATCCTAAAATCATTAAATAAAAACACTGAAGCAGTCCAGACAAGAAGTAGTAAGAATTTTATACTTCCATCTATTGAATGTATAGCAGAATCTTTATCAATATATAAAGTACCAGCTCTAGACATTACTTAGCACCTCCTATATTTTCAAAGTTAATAAATGAATTCATTAGTATTTCTGAATTCAACTCCATTATTTGAGCCATTTGTGAAAGAGATGTTTCTTTTAAATTAGATTTTTCCATCAACTCTTTTTCACCTAAAATAATTGTAGGAGTGTTATTTGCAGCAATATTTCCATTACATAAAACTACTGCTCTATTAGCATATTCTAAAGCAAGATGCATATCGTGAGTTATAAGAATAATTCCAACCCCATTTTTAGCAACCTCCTTAATGAAGCTCATAAACTCTTTATATCTTTTATAATCCTGTCCTGCAGTAGGCTCGTCTAAAATCAAAACTTCAGGTTCTAAAGCTAAAATAGCAGCAATTGTTAGCCTTTTTTTCTGTCCATAACTAAGAGATGTAACAGGCCAATGTCTAAATTCATGAAGACCACAAATTTCTAAAGATTTTTCAGCTTTTTCAATATAATTTTTAATACCTCTTATTTTTAATCCAAACTGAACCTCTTCAAGAAGAGTTTCTTGTGTTATCATATGATTTGGATTTTGCATAACAAATCCTATTTTTTCTCCTCTTCTTTTGATACTCTCTTTAATAATACTTTTATTAAGAAGAACTATATCTCCAGAAGTTTCTTTTTCAATTCCAGTTATAACCTTACAAAGAGTAGACTTTCCAGCTCCATTGTTTCCTAAAAGAGCTAAGATTTCACCTTTATTAACAGAGAAGTTTACATTTTTTAATATAGATTTCTCTTCATTATAAGAAAAACATATATTTTTAATATCTAAAATATTTTCTTTGAATTCATTCTTTTTAATTTTAATAGAATCACACCATTTTTTTACTTTTTCAATATTTTCAGGAGTTCCAATTTCTGTAATTGGATAGATAGAATCTTTTTCTAAATCAACACCAGAATATTTTAAAGCTTCAATATAAAGAGGTTCTCTAAGACCATATTTTCTGAAAATATCTTTTCTGAATAGTTCTTCAGGAGTTCCGTTAGCAACAACCTCCCCTTTATTTAAAACAATAACTCTATCGAAATCTTGCTCTAAAACATCTTCTATTCTGTGTTCGATAACGATAATTGTTTTTCCTGTCTTCTTTTGAATATCACAGATAAGTTTCATAGCATGTTTTCCACTATATGGGTCAAGGTTTGCTAGAGGTTCATCAAAAAGAAGGATATCAGCAGAACTTCTCATTATTCCAGCCAAAGATACAGATTGTTTTTGTCCACCAGAAAGTTCTTGTGGACTATGATTTATAAAATTATCCATAGCAACAGTCGATAGTGCATTTTTAGTATCTCTAATCATCTCCTCTTGTGGAACAAGATTATTTTCATCAATGAAAGAAACATCCTCTCCAACAGTTAGACCTATAAATTGTCCATCTTGATCTTGTAAAACTGTACCAACATTTTTACTGATATCAAAAATACTTGTTTCGTAAGGTTCTATACCATTAACAGTTAAAGTTCCTTTGAAACCTCCCTCTTTAGAAAAGGGAACAATACCATTTAAACAGCTTCCAAGAGTAGATTTTCCACTACCACTTGGTCCAGCAATTAGAACTTTTTCACCCTTTTTAATCTCTAAATTGATATTTTTTAGAGTTGGTTCTAATTGATTTACATATTTAAAAGTAAAATCTTTAAATTCTACTACGTTAATCATCTATACTCCTTTAATTAATCTTCTATTTTTAAATTTGAATATTTTCTTTTTCTAGCTGCAATTCCAAGAATAATAGGAATACCTAAGGCAGCAGTAACAACAAAGTTTGTAAATGTAGCTAAAGCTATTTGAATCCAAACTTTCTGAGCAGGTTCACCATAAAAATACACGTCTCCGACATATGCAGCAAGTCCAGCAGCAATCATTCCTAAGATTGAGTACACGTACATCTTAAAGATATGGAACTTAGTAACGTGTCCTGTTTCTAAAGAGAAACTTTTATCCAGTGCAATCATTCCTCCAAAAAGTCCAATAACAGCTGAAAGGAATACCCAACTAAACCAAACACTTCCCCACATAATCATATCATTTAAAGCATGCCCAACAAATCCAACAAAAAACCCAACAACAGGTCCAAATATAGCTCCAAAAATTGTAAGAAGAGCAACAGCTATTCTAAATGATGTGTTAGGACCAACAGGGATAGCTACTCCAGAAAGAACACTGTACAGTGCAGCTCCAATACCTATTGCAACAACATTTTTTGTAGAAAATAGTTCAGTTTTTTTTACATAATATCTGAATCCATCTTCTCCAATATACTTTTTAATCATATTTTGTCCAACCTTTCTTTTCTAATCTTCCAATCAGGCATATAGATTTTTATAAAATCCCAAAACTCTTTTTGATGATGCGGATATCTTAAATGAGCTACCTCATGTAGACAAACATAATCAATACACTCTTGAGGCTTTCGAATAAGTTCTAAGTTCAGTGTAATAATCTTACTTAGATACCGACAAGATCCCCAACGACGTTTCATTCTTCGAATTTTAAAATCTAAAAAATTTTCACCGATAAGATTACTATATTTATTTAAAGATATTTTAAAAATTTCTGAGGCTTTTTCTTTGTACCAATTATATAGAAGAGTTTCTATATTTTTTTCAGTTATCTCTTTGTTAGTAAAAATTATTAAAGAGTCTTTATCAACTTCAATTTTATTAGAGGTACTAGTAAAAATTTTTAAAATATAATTTTTTCCAAGATACTCTATATTGTCTCCATTTTTATATGATTTGTCAACTGCTTTAACTGGATTTTTTTTTATTTTTTCGAGATTTTTTAGAATCCATTCATTCTTAGATTTAAGAAAAGATTCAATAAAATCGTTTGTTGTTCTTTTGGGAACTGAAAGAGTAACTGTACCATCACCTTTAACTTTGAGAATAATATTTTTTATATTTTTTTTAGTAATAATGACATTGTACTTCATCTAATCACCTTCAAAATTTTGTCAATTGAGTATATTTTACCACAATACTTTGATTTGCCAAATAAAAAATAATATGAAATGAACTTTTTTTAATAAGTTAATAAAGTTTTTGATAACTTTTTGTAGTTAATTGCTATATTTAGTAAATTATGATTATATATTAGTAATTTAATTTAAATAAGTAGGGGAGGATTTTATGGAAAATTTACATAATCCAAGAGTTTTTAAAATAAATAGGTTAAGTGCACATTCAAATCATAAATATTCAGGTCTAAATATAGAATGGAAAAAATCTTTAAATGGTATTTGGGATTTTTCATACTGTGATTCACCAAATTGGTCAAAAATAAAAGTCCCAGGACATATGGAACTTCAGGGGTATGGAGAGCCACAATATGTAAATACAATGTATCCTTGGGATGGAAGAGAAAATTTAGAACCTGGGGAGGTTCCAAAAGAGTTCAATCCATTTGGTATCTATAAAAAAGAAGTAGTTATTCCAAAAGATTGGAAAGACAGACCAGTTTATATCTCTTTCCAAGGAGTAGAGTCGTGTTTAGAACTTTATTGTAATGATGAGTTTGTGGGTTACAGTGAGGATAGTTTTACACCGAGTGAGTTTGATTTAACACCATATATAAAGGAAGGAAAGGCAGAGATAAAAGCTAAAGTTTATAAGTGGTGTAGTGGAAGTTGGTTAGAAGACCAAGATTTCTGGAGATTAAGTGGAATATTTAGAGATGTTTATTTATGCTCGACACCTGAGGTTCATATAAAAGATATGTTTATAATATCAGACTTAGGAAATGGATTTAAAAAAGCCATTTTAAAAAATATCTTAAAGATAGAAAGTGAAAAGGAAACAACTGTTGATATTGAGATGCAGCTTTTAGACAAAAATGAAGTTGTTTTAAGTGTTGAAGAAAATAAATTGAAAATAGAGAAAAATTTAAAAATAGAATTATCAAAAAAGTTCGAGAATCCAAAATTATGGAGTGCAGAAAAGCCAAATCTTTATGAAGTAAGAGTTATAGTAAAGGACTCTTTGACTGGAAAAGTTATAGAGGAGTGTTCTCAAAACTTTGGATTTAGAAAATTTGAAATTGAAGATAAAATAATGAAAATAAATGGAGAACGTGTTGTTTTTAAAGGTGTAAATAGGCATGAATTTAGTTGTTATAACGGAAGAGCAGTAACAGAAGAGGATATGATTTGGGATATAAAATTCTTAAAAGCTAATAACTTCAATGCTGTTAGAACATCACACTATCCTAATCAAACTAGGTGGTATGAACTTTGTGATGAACACGGACTTTACGTTATAGATGAAGTAAACTTAGAAACACATGGAACTTGGCAAATTCTAGGACAACCTTGTCCAGAGAAAGTAATTCCAAATAACAATCCTGAATGGTTAGAAAATGTTATGGATAGAACTAAATCTATGTTTGAAAGAGATAAAAACTACTCTTCAGTTGTAATTTGGTCTTGTGGAAATGAGTCGTTTGGTGGAGAAAACATATTTAAAATGTCAGAATACTTAAGAGAGCTAGATAAAACTAGAGTTGTTCATTATGAAGGGGTATTCTGGGATAGAAGATATGATAAAACTTCAGATATGGAAAGTAGAATGTATGCAAAAGTTCATGAGATAGAAAAGTATTTACAAGAAACACCAGAAAAACCTTTTGTACTTTGTGAATACTCTCATGCTATGGGGAATTCAAATGGAGGGCTTCATAAATATACAGAGTTAGAAAGAAAATACCCTATGTATCAAGGTGGATTTATTTGGGACTACATAGACCAATCACTTATGAAAAAAGATCCATTTGGAAATGATTATTTAGCTTTTGGTGGAGATTTTGGAGATAGACCAACAGATTATAATTTCTGTGTAAATGGAATAATCTATGGAAATAGACGGATTTCACCAAAAGTTCAAGAGATAAAGCAATTATTCTCGGATTATAAAATAACAGTAACAGAAAAAAGCTTCACAATTTATAACGAAAGTTTATTTACGAATTGTAACGAGTATGAAACTAGAGTGAAACTATTAAAAAATGGAGTTTTAATTTCTGAAGATTCTTTAGAGTGTGCTGTTAAACCATTATCTGAGAAGGAGTTTAAGTTACATCTTCCGAAAATGAAAGATAGTGGAGAATATACGATTGAAGTTTCATTACATTTAAAAGAGGATAGATTCTATGCGTCTAAAGGTCATGAAATATGTTTTGGACAAAAAGTTTATAAAGTAGAAGCAAAACTAAAAAATAATTTAGAAGGAAAACCAACTTTAATAGATGGTGGATTTAATATAGGTATAAAAACTAAAAACTCAGAACTTATATTCTCGAAAGCTTATGGTGGATTAATCTCTTTAAAACTTTGTGGAAAAGAGTTTGTAGATGGTGTTGTGATGCCTAACTTCTGGAGAGCTTCAACTGATAATGATAGAGGAAATAAGATGCCATTTAGATATGCTCAATGGAAATTAGCTTCTAGTTATGCTAAGATGAACAGTGTTGAAACTTTTGAAAAGGAAAATTCTATCCAAATAAAGGCAACTTACGATTTACCTACAATTCCAGCAACAACAGTTGTTTTAAGCTATGAAGGATTTGCAGATGGAAAGATTAAAGTAACTATGGAGTATGATGGAGTTGAAGGATTATCAGATATGCCACTGTTTGGAATGAGCTATAAGTTGCCAAAAGAATACTCGGAAATAAAGTGGTATGGAATGGGACCAGAGGAAAACTATATAGATAGAGTTCATGGTGCCAGACTTGGAATATTTGAAAGTGATGTAGAAAAAAATATGAGTCAATATGTAATACCACAAGAGTGTGGAAATAGAATTGGAACGAGATGGGCAGAGATAACTGATAAAACGGGATTTGGAATAAAAGTTTCAGGTGATATTCCATTTGAATTCAGTGCCTTACCTTATACTGTAAATGAGATTGAAAGTGCATATCATCATTATGAGTTACCAAAATCACATTGTACAGCTTTAAATATAAATATGATTCAGATGGGAGTTGGAGGAGATGATTCTTGGGGAGCACCAACACATGATGAATATTTAGTTAGAAGTAATAAAAAATATGTATTTACATATACATTAGAAGCGAATATTTAATAGAAAAGCTAGAAGGGTTTTTACTCTTCTAGCTTTTCTTATTTTTCAAGGCTCATATTGCTAAAAAATATAAATCATGGTATAATAATACGTTAAATTTAATAGAAAATAGGAGATGAAAATGACTATAATAGAGTTTAAAAATGTATCGAAATCATTTTTTTCACAAAATTTATATAAACATGTAGATTTAGAAGTAAATTCTGGAGATAAAATAGCTCTTGTTGGAAACAACGGAACTGGAAAATCTACTTTAATAAAACTTCTAACTGGAGCAGAGTCACCAGATAGAGGAAGAGTAACTAGAGAAGAGGAAGCTGTTATAGCTTGCTTCGATCAATTTGGAAGATTGGATTTAGATAGCAATGTACAAGAGTTATTAAATTCACCGTTCCAAAAGGTAATGGCTGTTCAAGCAGAATTAGATGCAGTTTCAGCAGAGTTTACTGGAGATATGGATAACGATGAAAAAGTAATGGAGAAATATTCAAAGTTATCAGATGAGTTTGAAAGCTTAGGTGGATACTCATATATCCATATTCAATCAGAGTTCATTGAAACGTTTGAATTAACTGATAAGTTAGATAAAAAATTCAGAGAGTTAAGTGGAGGAGAAAGACAGTATATTAGATTAGCAACGACACTATTTAGTGATTCTGATTTAATAATTTTAGATGAGCCTCTATCGTTCTTTGATAAGAAAAAGACAGCTTGGTTAACAGATTATATAAATGGTAGTCCAAAAGCTTTCTTAGTAATATCACATAATGTTGATTTTATAAGAACTTTTGCAACTAAGATATTTGATATCGACAACTTTGAAGTTGGAGTTTACGAGTGTGACCACCAAAAATATTTAAAAGAGAAAAAAGTTAGAATAGCTGAAGGAAAAAAGAAAAATAGAGAAACTGAAGAGGTAATCGAAGAAACTCAAGACGCTATTGAAAGAAAATTAAAGTTACTAGAAAGATGTAATAATAAACATGCTCATGCTGTTATTTTAAGAAGAATGAGAAAAGAGTTAGAAAGACTTCAAAGAGAGAGAATCAAGTTCTCACCAGAGTACAAATATGACTATATCGATGCTCCAGAAGATGTTATGATAACTGGAAAAAAAGAGTTTGAAGGGCCAATCGTAGTTTTAAAAGATGTTATGAAAGAGTATCCAGATAAGATGCTATATAAAGATGCTAACTTAGTTGTAGATAGAGATACAAAAATATGTATCGTTGGAGAGAATGGTTCAGGAAAATCTACATTATTAAAGATTATTGCTGGATTAGATCAACCTACATCAGGTGAGGTATTTATAAATGAAAAAGCGACTGTTGCTTTCATAGAGCAAGATACAGTTTTCGCTAATGAAAATATGTATATCAAAGACTATTTAAAAGAGAAGACTGGATTGTCAGATGAGTTTATAGAGGCAGCGATAGATAACTTATATAACAATGAGCTAGAGTTCAGAGATAAGAGAATATTCATGTTATCAGGTGGAGAGAAAAAGAGATTAGAGATATTCACAAATACTTTAATGGAAACAGACCTACTTATAATAGATGAGCCTACAACATATATGGATGACTACTCTAGAACAGCTATAGCAAATATGTTATTAGATTATCCAGGAGCAGTTATATTAGTAAGCCATGATAAAGTTCTTATGAGAAGAATTGGATTTGTAACTTATGATATTCGTGATAAGAGATTTAGAATAAAAAATTAATAATTTTTTCAAAAAAGAAAAAAGTTATTGACATTATTTATAAATTATGATACAATTTTTTTGTCTTGAGGGATTCCTTCAAGACGTTAGCGGGAGTAGCTCAGTTGGTAGAGCGTCAGCCTTCCAAGCTGAATGTCGCGAGTTCGACC
>NZ_JRJZ01000190.1:0-234 GCF_000800875.1 Cetobacterium sp. ZWU0022 | reverse complement strand
ATAGAGCAACGCCCTTCTAAGGCGTGGGTCAGGAGTTCGAATCTCTTCAGACACGCCATATATTTAAAACAGATGCCGCTTTAGCTCACCTGGTAGAGCAACTGACTTGTAATCAGTAGGTAATTGGTTCGACTCCGATAAGCGGCACCATTTGTTTAAAAAAAGCAGATCCATTTAATGGGGGTGTAGCTCAGTTGGTTAGAGCGCATGCCTGTCACGCATGAGGTTGCGAGT
>NZ_JRJZ01000132.1:0-26749 GCF_000800875.1 Cetobacterium sp. ZWU0022 | reverse complement strand
TGTAGCTTAGTTGTTTAGAGTGCATTCGTGTGTTGGATGATGTTCACTCCCGCCATTAAAGAAATTTAAAGACGTATTTCTACGTCTTTTTTTTATTCTATAGATTTGTAATTTTTAAAATCTCTTTAAAAATAGAGATTGTATCTTTTAGATTTATAGATTTAGTTGAATCATTTTCTAAGATTTCAGCTGAATCACTCACATAAAATAAAAGATTAGTAGGATTTGCCGATGGTGAAAGAGAAACACCCTCTTTTAAAATCTCTATTTTAGGGAAAGGTTCGTGTTTGAAATCCTCTAATAATACAATATCAAAATCTTTAAAATAGCTTAAGTATTGGAAAAAATTATTATTTATTCGATCTTTCAGAAGAATGTAACTATTTTTAGAGAAAAGTAGGCTTCCCTTTGCTCCACCTTTATTATATCTATTTACATCTTTGTCTAAAGCACCCAAGTCATATTCAGGACTAAATTTTATAGTTCCAACTTTGTAACCAGCATCATTAAAATGTTTTAATAGTTCTTCAATCAACATAGTTTTTCCACTATTTTTTGCACCACAGATAGCTATAAAAGGTGTATGTCCTAGAAAAATAGAGTTAAATTTCAATTCTTCCTCAGTATCAATACTTTTTAGGAGTCTATGAGAGTCAAAGGTAGTATTACTTAAAGATATATATTTTACATTCAGCTCAGCTAAAAGATCTTGAAGTCTGTAGTTTTTATCCATAATAAGTCCTTCGATAGTACTCAAAGAACTTTTATTATAGATTCCAAATAGTGGATAAGTTTTCCCTTTGCTATCTTTAATTATTACAGCATCGTAGTCGTGTGAGGCAAATTGTAAAATAAAATCAACAAACTCTTTTGTAATATTTGGCATGTCACAAGTTGTAACAAAAATAAAGTCTGATTTTGTACTTAAAAGTCCTTGGTATATTCCTTCAATAGGTCCTGAGTTTTCAGAGCTATCAGTAACTATTGTTCCTCTAGGTATTAAAAAGTTCTGATTTTTATTTATTGAAACCATAATGTTTTCAAATTTTTCAAGATCATCAGTTATTTTTTCTAAAAAGGTTCTACTCTTGTCATATTTAAGTAGGGCTTTGTCTAGAAAGTTCATTCTAGAACTTTTTCCACCAGCAAGAATCAAAGCATCAATATTTTTAATTTTATCCATATATTTACCTCCCACGGTTATATTATGATGAAATACTTATATTTTTTATCAGGACTGAAGGAGAACCAACACCTGATAGATTAAACTTTAAATCACTTCCAATAAATTCAATATTTTTTAAAAGTTCAAAGAAGTTTCCAGCAGCTGTTATTTGGTTTAATGGTTTTGTAATAGCCCCATTTTCTATAAGGAATCCCTCTGTAGCAAGAGAAAAATCTCCAGAGATAGAGTTTAATCCAGAGTGTAAACCAGAAAAACCAGTTATAAGTATACCGTTTTGAATTTTATTAAGAAGAGTTTCAAAACTATTTTCCCCTTTATTTAAGTAAAGATTAAATGTAGATATTCCCATAGTTCCTTTATACCCACCTTTAGCTGCATTTCCTGTAGTTTCAACACCATCTTTTTTACTAGTTTTAAGATTGTGTATATATGTTTTTAAAATTCCATTTTCGATTAAGTTTTTAGGTTTTGTTGGAACACCCTCTGCATCAAAAGGAGCACTTCCATAACCATCTTTGAGATGAGGATTATCAATAATTGTGACTAAAGGATTTGCAACTACTTCATTAAGTTTTCCTTTGAATTTTGAAACACCCTTTTGGACAGCTTCGGCAGAAAATATTCCACTCATAGAACCTAAGAGATCAGCAAAAGTATCATTTTCAATAATAATATCATACTCTTTACTTTCTATAGATACAGAGTTTAATTTATTTAAAGCTTTTGTAACAGCCTCTGTGGCTAATTTAATAGGGTCCATATCTGAGAAATTTTTAGCCACGATATAAGCGGCATCATTTTTTATAGAATCACCATCTTGAGCAACAACAGCTAAGTAAGTGTAAATTGAGTTACCTTTATGATATAAGTCTAAACCTTTGGAATTTTTTATTATATTTTCTCCCTTACCGCTTCCCATCATACAGTAATTTACACTTTTTATTCTGTTGTCCATTTCTAAAGCTGTCTTTTCAGCTTTTAAAAGAAACTCTATTTTTTCTTCAACAGAGATATCTTCTAAAGACGAACTGAAAGAATCTATTTTTTCATATTCTTTTTTCTCTCCGTAAGTTTCTATAACATCTAGATTTTCAATAATTTTACCGTTTGAAATTGCTCTTTCGATTAGAGGTAAGATATCCTCCTCTTCAAGAGATTCAGTATATGAGTATCCCATTTTGCCATCAACTTTAGTTCTGAAAGAGATTCCCATGTTTTGAGAGTTGCTATAAGTATCAACCTCTCCTTTGAATACTTTAATAGTTTCACTCTCTGAAGATGTAAAATAGATTTCAAACTCCTCTAATTTTAAATTTTCAGCAGTTTCAAAAACTTTATCTATAAATAATTTTGTTTCCATAAATTCCTCCAAAAATAGTAGTTAATAGGATTATACCCTTTAACTTTTAAAATATAAAGAGGAAATTCTAAAATTAAGCATCTTTCTAAAAAAAAAATCATGTGGTATACTCTAGTAAAATGGAATAAAAGGAGAGAAAGAGATATGATAGATAAGTTTTTAGTTGAAGATATATTAAATGAAGCTCTTTGTACTGGTGGAGATTTTGCTGAAGTTTTTGTTGAAGATAAAAGAGGAGATTCATTTTATTTAGTTGATGGAAAAGTTGAGCAAGCAATATCAGGAAAAGATTTTGGAGTTGGAATAAGAATATTCAAAGGAGTTTTTTCTGTTTATGCTTATACAAATGATATGAACAGAGAAAATTTATTAAAAACAGCTCAAAAAGCAGCAAAGGCTATAAAAGGAACAAAAGAGGATATTGTTATAAACCTTGTTAAGCAAGATATAGAGAATAGACATAAAATTGTTTTAGCACCCGGAAGCGTATTAAAAGATGATAAAATTTTAATTATGAAAGAAGCTTACGAAGCAGCAAAAAACTATGATGAGTGTATAAGTCAAGTTAGAATAAACTACGGAGATTCAACTCAAAATATTTTGGTTGCGAATTCTGAAGGTGTTTGGGCAGAGGATAGTAGAACAAGAAGTAGATTGGGAATAGAAAGTATAGCTTCTGATATGAATGATATGCAAACAGGATCATATAGACCAGGAGCAGCAAAAGGATTCGAGCTTTTTAAAGAGATAGATGTAAAAAAATATGCAAGAGAAGCTTCGAGAATAGCTAAAACTATGCTTGGTGCAAAATATGCACCAAGTGGAAAGATGCCTGTTATTATAGAAAATGAATTTGGTGGTGTTATTTTCCATGAAGCTTGTGGGCATGGATTAGAAGCTACGAGTGTAGCAAAAGGTCTTTCAGTGTTTGCTGGAAAATTAGGTGAAAAGGTTGCGAGTGATGTTGTGTCAGCAGTAGATGATGGTACATTAGTAAATGAATGGGGATCATCAAATATTGATGATGAAGGAACACCAACTAAGAGAAATCTTTTAATAGAAAATGGAATTTTAAAAGGTTATATGGTTGATAAACTAAATGGAAGAAGAATGGGAGTTGAAAGCACGGGAAGTGCAAGAAGAGAGTCGTATAAATATGCTCCAACTTCTAGAATGACAAATACATTTATTCTGAATGGAACTTCATCTTTAGAGGAGATGTTAGCTGGTGTTGAAAATGGAATCTACGCTAAATATATGGGTGGAGGTTCTGTTAATCCAAGTACTGGAGATTTCAATTTCTCAATAATGGAGGGATATTTAATAGAAAATGGAAAAATTACTGAGCCTGTAAGAGGAGCAACTCTAATAGGAAATGGTCCAGAAGTACTTCATAAAATCGAGATGGTTGGAGATAATTTATCTCATGGTCAGGGTATGTGTGGATCGGTTTCAGGAAGTATTCCTGCCAATGTGGGGCAACCTAGGATTAAGATTAGGGATATCGTAATCGGAGGAAGATAACTCTATGTTTACTTACTTATCTTTAAAAAAATATTTTTATTATGTTCTTCGGGCTACTATAGTTTTACCTTTTATATTTTTCTTCAAGCTAGATAATGCTTTAAAAAATTATTTCTGTATATACTTATTAATTTGGATGATGTTATTTATACTTTCTATTCTAAATAGTATTTTTATAAAATCTAAAGAAAAATTTTATAAGGATATAAAGGAAAAAACAGAAGAATATTTAACTATTGAATTCTCCTTAAGAAAAACTTTTGTAATTTTGTTTTTATATTTTATGATAAATTTACTTTTTAGATATAAAGACTTTAAAGCTTTTGAAACTTTATTAAGCATCGAATTTATATTTTTTAATCCAATTATAGAAGGAATTTCATTAAGTATTTTCGCTTCGTGTATCTTTCTGGTTATACAACAAATAAATTACTTTAAAAATAACTTTATAGTTTATCAAAATTTAATGTATTCTCTTAAAGGTATATTTTGTACAATTAATAATCTAAATTATTTAGAGTATCTATCAATTGATGACATGCACAATATAGCCTTGAAAAAATGTAATTTTATTAGAGATGACCTTTTGAATAAAGATCTAGATTATTTAAATAATTCTAAAACATTTTACTTGAACAGGCTCGACCATTGTCATATTGATTCAATTATTCAAAGTTTTTCTTATAAAAATTTTGATAATATCTATGTTTCAAAAAAAATACTATTACTTCTTGATAATATGAATAGCTTAAAGAAACATCCAATTAAATATATTATTGATAACTACTAAAAAAGGAAGAGATTTTTCATCTCTTCCTTTTTTATCTTTATATCTTCAGCATTACTATTATTCTATGTCTAAGACCCCAAAGGGTGCGAGGTGTGGTGCTACTTCTTGTTAACCCAAACAAATAACATCACAAAAGCTAAAAAAGCAATTGCTCCGCCATCCAAGTTTAGGTTTGTAACATTGAATGTAATCAATCCTAACACCTCCTGATAGAATTAAAAATTTTATGTCTGCCTTGTTCAAGGGCAGAATAAAAGCCCTCAATAAATGAGGGCTAATATTCTGAACATGAGCTTACCGCTCCATAAAATTTAACTCTATCAGTACCCCTTAGGTTTTCCTTAAGGTACTTTTAGTATATATGATATTTTTCAAAAAGTCAAATCTCTAAGCCTTTTTTAAAGATTAAAAAATTTTTTAATCGTATCTATTCTTTCTATTATATAAGGTGCTTTATCAAGTAAAATACTACCAAATCCAATCAACGTTTTAAATGTTTTCTTTATTTTAGAATCTTCTTTTTCTATTTTTAATAAATTTAAATTCTCGATAACGCCATCTTTCACTTCTGTTTTAAGACTACTATCAGATTGTATTTCTTCAATTAAATCATCTATAGCATTAGTGACGTTATTTGTAATACTATTACTATCACCTATATTTCCACTGTTATTAAAATCTATATTTGTACCTAACGCTCCTGAATTTTTAATACTGTTGTCAAAAATACAATTATGAAAATTTTGAGCACTTATTTTTTCTTCTGGACTAAATGAAATTCCCTTACCTAAAATCCCCTTTTGTTCTAGTTCAGTAGTCCAATCCAATAATTTTATTATAACTTGCTCTAAAATGTTGTGTAAAGAAGCTGCTGATATTTCAAAACGTACTTGTGTGTTAACATATTTAGACAAACTATTAGCACGTTCTCCACCTAAATAAATTATATCTTTAGATTTTTTTAAACTATTTTCTATCTCTGCAATAGACCAAATTATTGGAACTTTTTTTAATATCCCCCATATTTCATTATCCTCATATATTAATGGCTGCCATCCATGGTAAGGATTCCAGGCTTTAGTATTACAAGTAATATTTCTATATTCTGGAAACAACTCATCTGCATTAGGATAACCATTTATTTCATGTTCTAACCACTTAATTGATTCTTTTATAGATAGTTTATTTGAAATTAATAATGCTTTTCTTAAAATCGTAGTTAATTCTACTTCGTTAGAAATAAGATCTCTCTGTAACTCTAAAACTAAACTCATAACCAACTCCTTTTATTTGATTTATTTCAATAGTATCACATAGACACCATAAAACAAAAGAGAATTATTTCTTTGTCTTTTTTTATTTTTATGAAAATTATTTTTTATTTTTCTTGAAAATAAAACTTTTATATAATATAATGGATAAATGAAAAAATAAAAAATGATAAATAAAAAAAATAGTTGGAGGGAAACGAAATGAAAAAATTGAGTTTAAGTTTAACAAGCAAAATCTTTGTATCATTAGTTTTAGGTATTATAACAGGTTTAGTTCTACATCCAATGAAAGGAAATGCATTTGTAGAAACATATCTTATTAATTTTTTATTTAGTTTTTTAGGTTCAGGATTTATGAGAGCTATAAGAATGATAGTAGTTCCTCTAGTATTTTGTTCTTTAACGGTTGGAGCTGCAGGGGTTGAAGATGTTAGAAAATTGGGAAGAGTTGGAGTTAAAATATTAGCTTTTTATCTTGGAACAACAGCGGTTGCGATAACATTAGCTTTAGGATTAGGAAATATAATAAATCCAGGAAAAGGGATTGTACTTTCTGATATAGTAGCTTCAAAAGTTAGCGTAGGAGAAAGTAAGCCTTTCGTAGATATACTTCTTGGAATGATTCCTGTGAATCCTGTTGAGGCGATGACAAAAGGTGATATGCTTCAAATAATAGTATTTGCAATACTTTGTGGAGTTGGAATATCTCTTTTAGGAGATAGAGTTAAAACTATAAAAAAAGGCATTGAAGAAGCAAACAATCTTATGCTAAAGCTGGTTGAACTTATTATGAAGCTTGCACCTTATGGAGTTTATGGACTGATAGCTAAAACATTTACAACACTAGGATATGCAGCTATGTTACCTCTACTAAAATATTTCTTAGGTGTTATTGCAGCACTGATTATTCATTATTTAATTACTTATCAAGGTTTACTTGTTTTGGTTGCAAGATATAATCCAATAAAATTTGTAAAAAAATATGCTTCAACAATGGTCGTTGCATTTTCGACTTCTTCGAGTAATGCTACAATACCAACATCTTTAAAAGCTATGCAAGAAAATTTTGGAGTTTCTAAAAGTATTTCATCATTTACTATTCCTTTAGGAAGTACGATAAATATGGATGGAACAGCAATAATGCAAGGTATGGCTACAGTATTTATAGCGCAAGCTTATGGTGTTGAATTAACTATGGGAAATTATATAACAGTTATTTTTACAGCAACTTTAGCATCGATAGGAACGGCGGGGGTTCCTGGGGTTGGACTTATAATGTTAGGTATGGTATTGACTGAAATAGGATTACCTTTAGATGGAATAGCTTTAATAATGGGGATAGATAGACTTTTAGATATGTTAAGAACTGTTGTAAATGTTACTGGAGATGCTGTTTGTACTTTGATTGTAGCTAAGACAGAATCTGAAATAGTAGAAGTAGAAGAGGATAGTTTTGGAAGTGTAGAAGCAGAGTCTTTATAAGATATGAGAAAAGAAGCAGTTCTAAATTTTGAACTGCTTCTTTATCTATTTAAAGAAAAATATATCCAAATATTGTTGCAAGAATTAAAGAAAAAATAACTCTCTGAATCCAAATTATAATTAAATCAGTTATTTGAATTTTTATATCAGTAGATAAAATACAAGGAATAGAAGCAGAGAAAAATAAAATTTCAGAGATAGAAACAATAGCAACAACATATCTTGTAATTAAGTTTTCTTGAGTAACAAACATTGCAGGCAGGAACATCTCCGCAATACTTGTAGATAAAGCTTTAGCTACTAATTCAGGATTATTAAAACCTAAAATTTTAGTAAAAGGAAGATATATATATCCCATAAAATCAAAAATAGGGGTATATTTAGCTAAAATTAATCCAAGAAGACCTATCGACATGATTGATGGTAAAATTCCAGCGGTTATAATAAATCCATCTTTATAATTTTTAAGAAATTGAGTTAAGATAGAGTCATTATTTTTTTTAGCACTATTAACTCCTGAAATTAAAGCTTTTTTAAATAGATTATCTTGAATTATTTCCTCCTCTTCAAATTTATTATTTTGATAGTATGTATTTGGAATTTTATTTAATGGAAAAATCCGAACTGTTATAGCTGTTACAAGAAAAGTTATAATGATACAAGTCCAGAAATAGAAGTTCCAAATCTCAGTTAAATTTAAAGTTTTTGCAACGACAATCATAAAAGTAGCTGAAACAGTAGAAAATCCTGTTGCGATTATAGCAGCTTCTTTTAAAGTATATTTTCCATCGGTATAAACTTTATTTGTGATAAGTAATCCGATAGAATATGATCCTACAAATGAAGCAACAGCGTCAATAGAAGATTTTCCAGGAGTATTGAAAATGGGTTTCATTACTTTTTCCATGAGTATTCCCATAAATTCAAGTAATCCAAAACCTACAAGAAACATAATGAAAGCTCCACCAAGAGGAATAACAACGCTCAAAGGTGTTACAAGCTTGTCAAATAAAAAAGGCAACATATCTTTTTCAAATAAATAATCAGGACCAACATTAAAAAAAGTTAAAGTTCCAATTAATACTCCGAAAATTTTTATAGAGGTAAAAATAAATGTAGTCTTATTTTTTAGCCATTTTTTTTGTATAATAGGGTTAAGAGCACCGATTGCCATTAAAAATAAAACATAGATTTTAATAAAATTAGGAAAACTTGAAACTATAAAACTTGCAATGTGATCTAAAGGAATAGTATTTTTATTTTTTAAAGTAATTGGAATAAAAAACATAAAGATACCAATAAAATTTAGAAAAAAATATTTTGTTAAATCTAGTTTTTTTAAAGTTGTAGAATTTTCCATCTAATACCTCCATAAATATAAAATATTATTTTTTTTAAAAATATTAATATTTTATATAACTCAAAAAAATCAAAAAATCAAATAAAATTTAAAGGACACCTTCAAAAAATATTAACTTAATATTAAGAAAAGCTTTTAAATAATAGAGTTGCAAAGGAGAAACTTGAATCATAATACGAACAGGAAATTAAAGAGATTGTTCTCTATAATTAATTTTTTTTAATTGTTATAATCTATGTTAATATTTCAAGAAGGAGAGTGATTAAATGAAAAAAATAATTTTTATGATATGCTTAATCTTATCTACGATGTTGGATTACTCTAAAGATTTAGTTAGTGAAGTAGTAAATAGAGGTATTTTAAAAGTTGGAACGACAGGAGATTACAAACCGTTTACATATCTGGATGGGAGTGAATATGTAGGATATGATATAGAGGTTGCTAAATTATTAGCAAAAGAATTAGGAGTTGAAATAGAATTTGTTCCAACAACTTGGAAAACTCTTTTAAGTGATTTAAATGCAGAGAAATATGATATTGCTATGGGAGGAATTACAAGAACAGTTTCAAGGCAAATAAAAGCTGAGTTATCAACTCCTTATCTTATTTTTGGTAAATGTTTTTTAGTTAGAAGAGGAGAAAAAGAGAAGTATGATTCTTTAGAAAAGGCAGATAAATCTGAAACGAGGGTTGGAGTTAATATAGGAGGGACAAATGAAGTTTTTGCTGACGAGAAGTTTAAAAATGCTAAAATAATTCGATATAAAAATAACTTAGATGTTCCAATTGCAGTAGCTAAAGGAGAGGTTGATTTGATGATAACAGAAACGCCAGAAGCGATAGTATATCAAAGAGAGGTAAATTCTTTAGAGGGAGCTATGATAGAGAATCCAGTAACAAGAAGTCAAATGGGATATTTGATAAAAAAGAATCAGATTCATTTTTTGAATACAATTAATTTTTTACTTAATGAGTTAGAGCTTAGAGGAGATATTCAAGAGTTGAAGAAAAGATACCTCAATTAATCATTCAAAAAAGTGAAAGACCTCTGTGGGGGGACAGAGGTCTTTCGGGGGGGATTAAATTATTTTATTAACACTTTATTATAATATTTAGACCACAGGTTTTATAAAAAAGTTTTAAAAATAAAAAATTATTTATTTATTTTTAAAAAATCTATTGTGAAGTTGAAAACTTCAATATTTTCAGAGAGTACTTCAGCGATCATAGCTTTATCATATTCAATCTCTTGAAGAACATTAAAGATATCATCCCAAGGAAGATTGCATCCTTCAGCTTCTGGAAAACTATGAAGATCACATTTTCCATCGTTGTCACTGACATGGGTATGTAATAAATAATCTTTAACATCATGTGTGTATTCGATTAAATCCTGTCCTGATCTATGAGCATGAGCATAGTTCAAACAAATTCCAAAAGAATCTGATTTAATCTCTTTTATTAAAGAGATTAAATCTTTAGATTTTACACAAATTTCATTATCTAAAACAAGATTTTCAATAGCGATTTTAAGTTTGTAGTTATTTTTTTCAATTTCAGATTTGATAAAATCAAAAATTTCAAGACTTAGTTTTTTTATCTCACTTTTTTTACTATGAGCAATATCTAAAAGAAGTCTTTGTGAGACGAAACGATTATTTTTAGGAATATCCATTTGTCCAATTGTACCAGGATGTATAACGATTAAATCTATTCCAAAAGAGTTAGCGTAAGTCAAACACTCTTTAAGGTGTTCCTTTATAATGTATCTAAAAAATGGAATTCTACTACCAAAATCATAAAATGTTGGAAAATGTAATGAGAATTTTATATTGTATGTATTTTTTAAAAATTGAATTTGTTTTAGATACTCGTCTTCATATTCTTTATTTAAGCAATCATGTTTATACCAATTTATTTCTAGGTGTTTAATGTTATTTTTTTCAATAAAATTTTTGCAATAATCTTGAAAGTCATCTCTATATTTATAGTTAATACCAATGTTCATAAGTTTCCCTCCTTTATTTTACCTTGTTTTTTTAGCTTATCTTATGAGGGTTAAATAGAAATTAAAAAATGGTAAAAAAGAGGTAATTTAACTTGTTTTTTACAAAAAAGTGAAAGACCTCTGTGGGGGGGAGTACAGAGGTCTTTCGGGGGGATTAAATTATTTTATTAACACTTTATTATAATATTTAGACCACAGGTTTTATAAAAAAGTTTTAAAAAGATTAAATTATTTTATTTTTTAACTAATAGCATATCAACATGTGGAATATCGTCTTCTAAATATACTTCAGAAATAGTTTTAAAACCAAAAGATGAATAGAATTTTTCTAAATAATGTTGTGCCCCTATAGTGATAGCGTCAACTTTTTCAATCTCAAAAAGTTGTTTTATAGCAGCTTCAACGATAAGTTTTGCAAGTCCTTCTCCTCTAAATTCCTTCGAAACTAGAACTCTTCCAAAAGATGAAGTTTCATAAGATATTCCAGCTGGAATAGTTCTTATATATGCAGCGATAGCATCATTCTTTTTTATCATAATATGTGTTGATTTATAATCTTTTCCATCTACGTCGTTGTAAGGACAATTTTGTTCTACTACAAAAACTTCTGCTCTCACTTTCAGTATTTCATAAAGTTCAGAAGATGAAAGTTCATCAAATTTTTTTATAACTGTTTTCATAAAAAATTTACACCACCTTAAAAAATATTTATTAAAGAATATTAGTTGATTATACAGGAGTTGAAATAAATTTGAAACAAAATTTTAATTTTTTTAAAAAAAAATATGACTTTTTTTTCTAAAAGTGTGCTATACTTTCGGAAAACAAATTTTTTTATGGAGTGGGGAACAGTGAGAATAAAGAAAATTTTGAATAATAACGTTGCAATTTCAGAAAATATAGATGGGCAAGAGATTATTGTTGCTGGTTGTGGAATAGCGTTTAAGAAAAAAATTGGGGATGAATTGGATGAGTCTTTGATAGAAAAAGTTTTTGTATCTTCAGATAATCAAACAAAGAAAAAAATACAAGTTTTACTGGATGAAATTCCGATTGAGTATATTAGAATAACTGATAAAATAGCAAGATATACAAATGAAGTTTTTAAAAAAGAGTTGAATGATATCACGTATATAGGGATAGCTGATCACATTTATAGATCAGTGGAAAGATTTATAACTTCTGGAGAGTTAGTAAATGGACTTTTGTGGGATATAAAAAGATTGTATAAAGATGAGTTTGAAGTTGGACTATATGCATTAGAAGTTATAAAAGAGGAGTTGAAAATTCAGATGCCTGAGGATGAGGCGGCTTTTATTGCGACACATATAATCAATGCTAAATTGAAAGAAACAATTCCAAATGTAATCGATATAACAAAATTGATAAATGAGATTTTAAATATTGTAAAATATAATCTATTGCTAGATTTGGATGAAGAGACTCAATCTTGTTATTATTTTATAAATAATATAAAGTTTTTAGCCCAAAAGGTTGTAAATAACAGAAAATCTAAAGATATTGGAGAGTATGATCAGGTGTATATTGCAACTACAAAAAGTTTTCCAAGAGAGTATTATTGCGTTGAAAAGATAACTGAATTCATAGAAAGAAAATATAAATATCTATTGAATATAGACGAAAGAGTCTTGTTAACTCTACAAATTGTAAAAATTAAGAACGAAAAAAACTAAAAAAGTTTGACATGCGAAAAGTAATGTGTTACTATAAGTTAAATTATAAAACAAACAAAAAAACATATAAAACAGGATTGTTACTGTAAGAAGGCAAAACCTAAGCGAGATAGAGATTTATTTTTCTATTTGCTTAGGTTTTTTATTTTCTATATCAGGCAAGACCCATTTATAAAAAATTAAATGGAGGAATGTGTTATGTATCAAGAGTTAGGAAAATTGATTTTAGAAAATGTTGGAGGAAAGGAAAATATTTCAAACGTAACTCACTGTGCAACAAGACTGAGATTTAACTTGAAAGAGTGTAAAAAGGTTGATGTCGATAAGATTAAAGTTGCAAAAGGAGTTATTGGAATAGCTGATAGCAATGGTCAGTTTCAAGTTATCATCGGAAGTGAGGTTTCAAAAGTTTATAAGGAGATTATAAAAATCATAGGAACTATTGAAACTGAAGGTAATTCTTCTGAGAAAAAAAGAGGGCTTGTAGGATTCTTTGAAGTAATCTCAGGAATATTTACACCGATTATCCCACCACTTACAGCAGCAGGAATGTTAAAAGCAGTTTTGGTATTAGCAACTACTTTTGGATGGTTAAATAAAGATAGTCAGACATTTTATATATTCAACTTTGTAGCGGATGCAGCCTTTTTCTTCTTCCCAGTAGTTTTAGGATATACAGCAGCAATAAAGTTTAAATGTAATCCATATATGGGAATGTTAGTCGGAGGGGCCTTAATCCATCCAAACTATTTGGCGCTAGTAAATGCAAAAGAAGCGGTTTATTTTTTAGGAATGCCTTTAAGGCTTGTTAATTATGCTTCATCTGTTGTACCAATTATAGTAATTGTTTATGTTATGTCTTTTGTTGAAGAGTTTGCAGATAGAGTTTCACCGAAGTTTATAAAGTTTTTCTCGAAGCCGTTATTAACAGTTTTAATAATGACACCTCTTGCTTTTCTTCTATTAGGACCAATGGGTTCAATTGCAGGGGAAGGATTAGCTTTAGGAGTGGAAAAAATAAATGGATTTGCTCCGTGGTTGATTCCAGTAATTGTAGGAGGAACATCACCGCTATTAGTTATGATAGGAATGCACTATGGATTAATTCCAATCGGGTTTAATGAATTAGCAGTAAATGGATTTGATACGGTTGTTGGACCAGGGATGTTAGTTTCAAATATTGCCCACGGAGGAGCAACACTAGCAGTTGCATTAAAAACTAAAAATACAGACTTAAAGCAACTTGCTGGAAGTGCTGGATTTACAGCTTGTTTAGGAATAACAGAACCTGCTATGTATGGAGTTACAATGAAATTGAAAAAACCACTTATAGCAGTAATGTTAGGTGGAGGTTTAGCAGGGTTATATTGCGGAGTTATGGGCGTTGTACGTTTCTCAACAGGGATTCCAGGTTTAGCATCACTACCAGTATTTTTGAGTGAAACAAGACCTATGAATATAGTTCATGCAGCAATAGCAGCAGTAATCGCCTTTTCAACAGCGTTTATATCAATGTTTATAATAGGGTTTGAGGATATTCCAAATGAAAATTCTGAAAGTGTTGAAGAGATTAAAGAAAATGAGATAAAAATTAAAAAAGAGATGCCTGTAGATGGGGTTATTCAAGTTAAATCTATAGCAAAAGGAGAGGTTATAGAGCTATCGAGTGTGAAAGATGATGCTTTTGCAAGTGAAAGCTTAGGAAAAGGTTATGCTATAGTACCTGAAATAGGGGAGATAAGTTCTCCAATTGATGGAGTGGTGAGTTCGATTTTTGCAACGAAACACGCCATAGGATTAGAGGGTGAGGACGGAACTGAGATTTTGATTCATGTTGGGATAGATACGGTAAGATTAAACGGAGAGCATTTTGAATCTTGTGTAAAAGAGGGAGATACAGTAAAAGCTGGTGATATCTTAGTAAAGTTTGATAGAGATACAGTTATGAAAAAAGGATTTGATATCTCAACTCCAGTTATAGTAACAAATTCAAGTGATTATACAGAAGTGGTAGTTTCAAAATTTGGAAAAGTAAATGTTGGAGAAAACGTATTGGCGTTAGCATAGAAAGCACTATATAGGAGGAGAGTTATGAAAAAAATAATACCAGAAAACTTTTTATGGGGAGGAGCTGTCGCTGCTAACCAATGTGAGGGAGCTTATTTAGAGGGAGGAAAAGGATTGTCTCCTGTGGATATATTACCTGGTGGAATTCCAGTAAGAAAAGAGGCTTTAGCAGATGTTAGAAAAACAATAGAAACAACTTATGACTATTATCCATCACATGTTTCAATAGATTTCTTCCATAGATATAAAGAGGATATAAAATTATTTAAAGAGATGGGATTCAAATGTTTAAGAACGTCAATTTGTTGGGCTAGAGTATTTCCTAATGGAGATGATTTAGAGCCTAATGAAGAGGGGTTAAAGTTCTATGATTCTTTGATAGATGAGCTTATAAAAAATGGAATAGAGCCAGTTATTACAATAAATCATTTTGATACTCCTTTAGAGTTGACAAAAAAATATGGCGGATGGAAAAATAGAAAATTGATAGAGTTTTATACTAGATATTGTGAGGTTCTTTTCAATAGATATAAAGGAAAAGTAAAGTATTGGATGACATTCAATGAGATAAATATGATTCTTCATATACCATCGTTTGGTGGAGGTCTTGTTTTTGAAGATGGAGAAAATAGAGAGCAATGTATGTATCAAGGAGCACACTATCAACTTGTAGCAAGTGCCTTAGCTACAAAAATTGGTCATGAGATAGACCCTGAGAATATGATAGGGTGTATGTTAGCAGCAGGAACTGTATATCCAAATACTTGTCATCCAAATGATATTTTGATAGCTCAAGCAGCAAATAGGGAAAATTATTTCTTTATTGACGTTCAATCAAAGGGAGAATACCCAAGATATTCAGAGAGATTGTTTGAAGAGATGGGAATAAAATTGGATATAACTGATGAGGATAGAAAAATTTTAAAACAGAATACTGTTGATTACATTGGATTTAGTTACTATTCGAGTAGATTGAAAAGTGCTGATCCAGAGGTTATGAAAAATATAAAACCTGGAAATGCTTTTAAAACTTTAGGAAATCCATACTTAAAAGAATCAGAGTGGGGATGGACAATTGATCCTGTGGGACTTAGAGTGACTATGAACGATTTATATGATAGATATGGAAAGCCATTGTTTATTGTAGAAAATGGACTAGGAGCAGTGGATAAAGTTGAAGCGGATGGAAGTATAAATGATGATTATCGTATAGAGTATTTAAAACTTCATATTGAACAGATGAAAGAGGGAATCAAAGATGGTGTTGAACTTATAGGTTATACTCCTTGGGGATGTATAGATTTAGTTAGTGCTGGAACTGGTCAAATGAGTAAAAGATATGGGTTTATCTATGTAGATAAAGACGATAACGGTGTTGGAACTTTAGAAAGAAGTAGAAAAAAATCGTTCTATTGGTATAAAGATGTTATCGCAGCAAACGGAGAAAATTTATAGATAAAAATAAAAGGTATGGTTGATTCCATACCTTTTATTTTTCTATCTCGTCAAGAATCTCTTTTCCTATATCTTGCATCATCTCAAGAACTTTAACTACTTTTTTACCTCTATTTTCAGTCAAAAAATATTCAACTCTTAAAGGATATCCTTCATAGTTATATTTCTCGACAAAGCCGAATTTCATAAGTTCTTTAAGATGCTGTAACAACATTTTTTGATTGATTCCAACAATATCATTTTCAAGTTCTGATAAAGAGGCTTTGCCTCTCCAGTGGATTTGATATAAAATTACCATTTTCCATTTCCCTTTTAAAATATCATATGCTAACTCTAAAGGGCAGGTATATTTTTCTCTTATTTTCATAATTTCACACCTTTTGTTATTATTTTATATATAATAACCTAGATTTATTGAAAATAAAAGAGAAATTATATTAAAATTAGAATTTTAAAGTTTCACCATTATCAGGAACAATTATATTAGTAACTCCAGCTTCTTTTATTTTTTCTTTTAAATCTTTTCTAGTTACAGTACTATGATCTGTAGATTCCATATGAACAGCAACTATTTTAGCCTTTGGAGCAAGTTTTGCAATCTCTATTGCTTCTTCAGCTCCAATTAAAAGATTAAGCTCATTGGTATCTTTATTAATAGCCATTCCTAAAGAATTGAAGAAATCTTTTTCAGCTTCAGATAAAAGTAGATGAGCTTTTGCAGGATGGATTATTATTATATCTGGTTGAACTTCAATTATTTTATCTTTAATATTTTGAGTTAAAATAGTATCTCCTGCCCATAAAATTGTAGGTTGATTATCAGCTTTTAAAATATATCCAGAAACTTCTCCAACAACAGGTTTTAAAGATAGAATATCTGTATGTAAAAGTTCAAATCTTTCAAATGAGATTCCTTCCCAAGAAAAAGTTTTTTGGAAAGATACAAGGTTATTAAAACCAACTGCCTTTAAACCTTTTGAATCTGACTCTTGTACAAATATAGGCATATTTTTATCAATTATTTCAATAGCCTTTTGATCAAAGTGATCCGAGTAAGCAAATTCTACTTTTCCATTCTCTGGGATATGAGTGTGTGAAACTAAAATCAAATCGATATCTTTAACTGCTTTTTCAGCAGAAAAAGGTAAATCAGAAGTAGGGCTAACCAATTTATCTTTATTTTCAGGTAAGTATCCATGATAAGAATTTTTTGGAGCTAGTAGAGGATCTGTTAAAATTGTTTTTTTATTATATTTAATTTTCATTGTAGCATTTCTTAAAAGTTGTATTTGTACATTATTTATTTTATTTAAATTATTTTCCATATATTTTCTCCTTTGATACAGTTATTTTAAGACTATGATTAAGAATAACATGATAATACTATTTTGAAAATTACCCACTTTTTTGTATGTAGAAAAAATCCTATAAATATAGTATAATATGAGCAGAAATAAAAGTGTGGAGGAAAAAATTTTTATGGAAAACATTCTTGGACATATGCTGAATGAGTTTGTAATAGCAATTGCTAAATACTCACCAATAGTTATAAAAAAAGTGATATATTTAGCGATTTTATATGTTTCTTATAATCCGCTTAAAGAGTTTGTTATAAAATCTTTAAAAAAGGTTTTAAGAAAAAAACAATTTGATGAGTTGTTAGTAAGTTTCTTAGCAACATCGATGAAAACTTTAATTATAATTTTTTATTTTTTAAATGTGATTCAAATTTTAGGACTGCAAGTAGCTTCGTTACTAACGCTTCTAGGTTCTGTGGGAGTCGGAGTGGGATTAGCTTTAAAAGGAAGCTTATCAGATGTAGCGGGTGGAATTCAAATTTTGATATCTAAACCATTTAAAAAAGGAGATTTTATCATTTGTGGTGGATCGGAAGGTTCGGTTCAAAAGATAACGTTTTTATACACTGCTTTAAATACTGTAGATAATAAAAGAGTAATTCTTCCAAATGGAAAACTGTCATCATCTGTTGTAACTGTTGTAACAGCAAACCCTCAAAGAAGAGCAGACTTTGTATTCTTTGCAGAAAAAGAGGTTTCGATAGATAAGGTAAAAGAGGTTTTATTTGATGTTGTAAGTAACCATCCATTTGTATTAAAAGATAAAGATATATTTGTAAAGTTCTCAAAAGAAACAGGGATAGCCACTGAATTTATAGTTAGAGTTTGGACTTTAAAAGAGAATTTTAGAGATTTAAACGCTGATATTCAAGAGGAAGTTAAAAAGAGATTTGATAAAGAGGGAATCAGATTACCATATCAATCTTATGAAGTTAATATAATGAAATAAAATATTTTAAGATTACATCTCCAAGAACTATCTTGGGGATTTTTTTTATGTGTAAATAAAAAAAGGATAAGTTAAATTTTACCGGTAAACAGAAAATAAGATGAAGTATAAGTGAGGTGGTTTTATATGGATAAGATACTGGTATTATTTAAATATTATAACGATGCAAAGTTAGCGATAGAAAATTATAAGTCATTAAAAAAGAGATTTAATTTTGAGATTTTACCTCTTTATGTAAAAGAGTTGAAAGTTCCAACAGGTGTTACATTTTTAAGTCCGAGCATGACAATGGATATTTTAAAAGAGTATGAAGATGAGTATATTGACGATTTAAAGGAAATTTTAGCAAAAGAAGGATTGAAAGAGGAGTTAATAGTAGATATAGGATTGAATAAAGAGATAATCCAAGAGTATTTAAAAAAAGTGGATTATATAATGTTAGAAGAAACAGAATATTTGGATGAAGATTTTTTAGAAATATTAAAAGTAGTATATAAACCAGTTATAGTTGTGAATAAAAGTGCTTCAAAATTTGAAAATGTTGTGGTTATTTCAGATGATGGAATAAAAGTGAATAAAAGTGTAAATAATTTCGTGAGAGATTTTCCAGAGATAAAAAAAATGACTCTTTTAACTTGGAACTATAAGCATGAAGAAAATAATGTTTTGGAATTTTTGGAAAGAAAAGGAATTGAAGTAAAGATTGAGATGTATAATCAGCAATTTAATACAAAAGAGGAATTTTTCAATAGAATGAACGAATTTGATTTTATTGTAATGGGTAATTTAAGTAAATCATTCTTTTTTGAAAAGATAACTAAACGTATGGGTGTAGAAATAATTGAAAAAGCAAAAGTGCCAATTTTTATAGGATAAGTAAAAAAGTAGAAAAAAAGCTGAGGAAATTTTAAAATCTCCTCAGCTTATTATATTGATATTGATATTGATTACTCGTTATAGTATAGGTTTTCAGTTGGGAATACAGGATCACAAGTTACATCAACACCTAATTTTCTAAGAGTTTGCTCGTCACCTTTTCCAAGAATTGTAGTTGAGTGAAGCTGAGCTCCCTTTAATGTAGGAAGTTGATCAAGGGCAGCTTGTGCCATTGGGTTAGTTGCAGCTGATATAGTAAGTGCAATTAACATCTCTTCACAGTCTAAACCTACGTTTTTACTTTGTAATGTAGTTTTCTTTAGTTTTGTAATATCTTCAATTATAGTTGGAGATATTAAGTGAATATTATCATTGATTCCAGCAATAGCTTTAAGAGCGTTGATTAAAACAGCAGATGAAGAATCTAAAACATTAGATTTTTTTCCTGTTAAGATTAATCCAGTAGTAAGCTCCATAGCTACAGAAGATAATAACTCAGTTGTATCACAAGCTTTTTGCTTTTCTAAGTGTTCTCTAGCAGCAGTAACTACTTTTCTATCAGATTCTTTTAATCCTAACTCTTCCATTATAAGTTTTGCTCTTTGGAATGTTTCTTTATCAACATATCCTTTTTTATATTCACATCCAGTTTTGAAGTATCTTCTGATAATCTCTTGTTTAGAAGCTTCTCTAACAACTTCATCATCAACGATACCAAATCCTACTCTATTAACACCCATATCAGTTGGTGATTTATAGATAGATTCTTTATTTGTAATTTTTTCAATTATTCTTTTTAAAACAGGGAAAGCTTCAATATCTCTGTTATAGTTAACAGCAGTTTCACCATAAGCTTCAAGGTGGAATGAGTCTATCATGTTAACATCTTTTAAATCCACTGTAGCAGCTTCATAAGCGATATTTAGTGGATGCTTTAATGGTACGTTCCAAACAGGGAAAGTCTCGAATTTCGAGTAACCAACGGCATTTCCTCTTTTATTTTCATGATAAAGTTGGCTTAAACAAGTAGCTAGTTTTCCGCTTCCAGGTCCTGGAGCAGTAACAACAACGATTGGCTTAGTTGTTTCAATATAAGGATTTTTTCCGTATCCTTCTTCACTAACGATTGTATCTACATCTGTAGGATACCCTTTTGTAGCTCTGTGCTTGTAAACTTTTATTCCTCTTCTCTCTAACTTTGTAATGAAAAGAGATGTAGATGGTTGGTCATCATATCTAGTGATAACAACACTGTTTACTTCAAGTTCACGTTCTCTTAAATCATCGATTAATCTGAATACATCCATATCATATGTAATACCAAAGTCTCCTCTGATTTTATTTCTTTCGATGTCTCCTGCATAAACGCAGATTATAACTTCAACTTTTTCTTTAAGTTTTTGAAGTAATTTAATTTTAGCATTTTCGTCGAATCCCGGTAAAACTCTTTTTGCATGTAAGTCAAATAACAGTTTACCACCAAACTCAAGATATAATTTGTCAAAATTATTAACTCTTTCTAGGATATATTTCGATTGTTCCTCTAGATATTTATTGTGATCAAAACCTATTTTCATGACTCACTCCTTCAATTTTTTTATATTCGTCAGAGCACTTCCTGACTCTACATCATAGCATGTTATAAAAAAAAAATCTAGCTTAAAAATATTTTTTTGTGATATAATTTATAAAAATTTAAATTTTTTGAGGGAGGATAAAATGAAAAAATTACCAATAATAATTGATTGTGATCCAGGATGTGATGATACAATTGCATTACTTTTAGCATTTGCAAACACGAATTTAGACATCAAAGGTGTTACAGTTTCAGCGGGGAACGTGCATATAAATAACACGACTGAAAATGCTAGAAAATTAGTAGGAGCTTTTAGACCAGAAATAAAAGTAGCAAAAGGTTGTGAAAAACCTATGTTTAAAACTATAGTTACAGCACCAGAAGTTCATGGGGAAACTGGACTTGGTTCTGTAGTTATACCAGAGAATGGAAAGCAGTTAGAGGATTTAAATGCTGTAGAGTTTTTAGCTCAAACTTTGAAAAATAGTGATGAGAAAATCACAATAGTTATAACAGGTCCAATGACAAATATAGCGGTATTTTTAATAGCTTATCCGGAATTAAAAGAAAAAATAGAGAAGTTTGTAATAATGGGTGGATCAGCAATTGGTGGAAATGTAACACCAGCAGCAGAGTTCAATATATATGTAGATGCCGAAGCAGCTGATATTGTATTTAGATCTGGGGTAGATATTGTATTGTGTCCGTTAGATGTTACAATGAAAGCGTTTGTAACAGAAAAAGAGTTAGCAGAGATAAAAGCAATAGGAGGATTCGCCTCTGAAGTTGCACATGGAGCAATAAAAAATGCATTAGATTTCTATAAAGAGTTTTATAAAGTTTCAGAAGTTCCGATGCATGATCCGTGTACTATAGCTTATCTTTTAGAACCAGAGATGTTTAAAGGAGTAGATGTATTCTTAGGAACAGAGTTAAGAGGGGAGTTTACTTATGGTGAGACTATTATAGATTATCGTAATAAACTAGGAAAAGAGAAAAATGCATTAGTTCTAAACGAGATAGATAGAGAAGCATTTATAAATCTTATAAAAAAATCTGTTGAGGCATTGAAAGGGATATAAATTAATTTCAAATATCAATAGATTGAATAGTTAATTATTTAACATATTGATATATTCTATTTCAAAAAAGAACAAAATGGTGCTACAATCGCATTACACACACATTTTACAAACGTTTTAAGGAGGTACTAGATGACGATAGAGTTATCAACGATTCAAACTATAGCAATGGCAGTTATTGTCTTGTATATGGGAAAATTTTTAAACCACACATTTAAATTTTTAAAAGAAAATTGTATTCCAGAGTCAGTAACAGGAGGGACAGCCTTTTCAATAATTACTTTTATTGGTTACAAAACGGGGTTGTTTAGTTTTATATTTGAAGATTCTTTGAGAAGTCTTTTTATGATTGCCTTCTTTACGACGGTAGGATACTCAGCTAGTTTAAAATTACTTAAGAAAGCTGGGATGCCTGTATTTATGTTTTTAATAGCATCTGTGGGACTAGCAGTAGCTCAGAATGTATTAGGAGTTGGATTAGCAGGAGTTTTAAATTTGAACCCATTGATAGGGTTAGCAACAGGATCTATGTCTACAACTGGAGGTCCTGGAACGGCGGGGGCATTTGCACCAATACTTGAGAGTTACGGAGCTGAAGGAGCAACGGTTGTTGCAATGGCTACAGCAACTTATGCTTTAATAGTTGGAAGTTTAATATCTGGACCGTTGGCTAATAGATTGATAAAAAAGCACAATCTATTAGAGAAAAGAGAAACAGGTGGAGTTTATGATTCTGAAGATGAGAAGAAAACACCTTTAGATCCAAAACATGTTTCTACAGCTTCTTTCCAAATTATAATAGCGATGGGTATTGGAAGTTTAATTTCGAACTTCTTATCTGGTGCAGGAGTTGTTTTACCATCGTATATAGGTGCTATGTTTGCAGCAGCTTTAATAAGAAATATTTCTGATTTTAGCGGAGCATATGATGTTCATTTAGATATTATAAATATTATTGGTGGATTTACTCTGACGATATTTTTATCGATGACTCTTATGACTTTTAAACTTTGGGAACTTCAAGGATTAGCTCTACCGCTAGTTATAATGTTGGTGGCTCAAACAGTATTGATTGGAATGTTTGCTTACTTCATAACATTTAGACTAACTGGAAAAGATTATGATGCTGTTGTTATGACAAGTGGTCATTGCGGATGTGGTTTTGGAACAACGCCTAAAGCCTTAGCGAACATGGAGGCATTAACAGCTAAGTATTTCCCATCACCAAAGGCATTTTTTGTAATTCCAATAGTGGGTGGATTATTCATAGATTTCTTTAATGCTGGAATAATAACTCTGTTTATGAATATACTTCATTAATTTGTATAATTTAAAATAATTCATTAAATTAAAATATAAAATATGTTATAATCTTTAGAGAAAGTTTTAAGGAGGTTAGACATGTTAAAAATATTTAATGATAGAGTTTATGGTTTAGATGAGAGTTTAATAGCTAGTGGATATCCTATGATAGCTGAGCCGATAGAGGAGTGGGATGAAACTCCAAGTTTAGAGGAAAAAGATTATAAAAGAGCTGGAAAGTTAGGAAATGTACCAACTGGAACAGGGCATGATAACTTCTTAAAAGGTATTATAGTTCAATTTGATATAACTTATCCAAACTACTGGACACCACAGTTTCAAAGATATCACTTTGCGGATATAGTTTCTTCAACTTCAAAGATGCACAGACTTACAAAGATGGATTTAAAAACTTCTTGTAACGAATATGTAGATGATGTTGTAATTGAAAATTTAAATAGATGGATTGAGATATTCAACGCTTTTGAAAAGGATCAGAAAGAGGTTGAAGTAGATGGGAAAATCTATACAAAATATGAAATCTATATGAAGATTATATCTAATTGTCCAATGGGATTAGAGCAAACTATGAGAGTAACAACATCTTACTTACAATTAAAAACAATATATCTTCAAAGAAGATACCACAAGTTAAAAGAGGACTGGGGTAATTTCTGTGATTGGTGTTTAACACTTCCACACTTTGAGGAGTTTTGTTTAAAAGGAAATAAATAATAAAAGAGACCTTCGGGTCTCTTTTTATTATCTTCTGTTTCTTAAAAGATATACAAGGGAAGGGTATATACCCGGATAGTAAAGATTTTTTTGATATGCTCTAACCTTAGTTAGTAGAAGCATACAGTAGAATCTTAAAAATAAGCTGATAAAAAACATGAGTTTTAAACCAGCATATGAATCTCCAAAAATTGTAATAGTTTTACCCTGTAGATAATTAGCTAAATATCCTCCTAAGAATGCGCCAGTTAGGCCTAAAACACCAACAGAGAGCGAGTAGGCTGCTGTGTAAGAGTCTCGATCTGGAGAGGAAAGTTCTAGTAATAAACTGAATACAGATAAGTTTATTGCGGACCATCCAACAGCTGTTCCAACAGCATCGAGCATAATTAAACTATTTACAGTTTCTTTAGTCATTAAAAAATAAAATATAACGACATAACTAGAAACACCTATTCCAAATGATAGAAGTTTTTTATATCCGATTCGCTCTACAAGTTTTCCATATATGAAAAATGCAAATATAGAAAGAATAGCGGTTAAAGATGTAGAGAGACCTAAAATATTATATGAAGCATCTAAGTTAACAACAGCAAAATAGTAAAAGTAAGGTTTTGTAAATTCGATAGAAAAATTCCACATAGCTATAAAAGTTAAAAAATTAAAAAAATTAGAATCTTTCAGAGGTTTTTTTATGGAAAAATCTCTTTGTTTTTCTGTAAAGTCTGGAATATCATGAAAATATAGTAAAACAAGAGTTGTTATTGCAGCTATGGCCATAATAAAAGTAAGGATAAGTATACTTGTTTTTCCAGGGCTATAACTCAATGCTTTAGATACAATATAAGAGAAAAAAACTGTTGAAATAGATATTAAAGTGAATCTTTTTGAGAAGAAAAGTCCACGATCCTCTTTTTTTATAATATCTCCAACTGAACTCGTCCAAATTCCACTTAGAAAAGCAGAGAAGACAGAATAGGTAAAAACTATTCCTACAAGATAGCGGTAATCAGTTTTATCAAATAGAACAATAAAAAAAAGAAAACACATCGGAATTCTTGCAGCGGCTGCGCTGAAAAGCATAGCTTGTTTTTTTGTCTTAAAAAATTTATAATATGTTCCTAAAAAAATTTGAAGAAGTTGCAAGCCTAAAGGTAGAGTTGTAATAAGAGATATCCAAAATGGCTTACATTGGAAATATAGAGCTAAGGCAGTAAGTGCAAATCCTTGAATCCCTAAAGATAAGGTATTTGCACTCATTCCTTCAATAATAATTAGAAACTTATTTTTGTTATAAGAGTCACGAAACATAGAGATCATCCCCCGTCTTAATAGAAACTTTAGAAAAGCTTTTGTTTGTAACCTCATTTACCAAAAAAAAGTAGAAATCCTTTTAAAAAAGATAATATTAAATATTTAAAATAAGTTCAACAGGACAGTGATCAGAGCCTAGAGTTTCAGTGTGTATATTTGCTTCTTTAATATTTTCTTTTATCTTATTAGAAACTACAAAATAATCGATTCTCCATCCAGCATTATTTTTTCTTGCACTAAATCTATATGACCACCACGAATATACATCTGTAACATCTGGATGAAGATATCTAAAACTATCAACAAAACCACTTTCTAATAGTTCAGTGAATTTAGCTCTCTCTTCATCAGTAAATCCAGCATTTTTTCTATTTGATTTTGGATTTTTTAAATCTATCTCTGTATGAGCAACATTTAAATCTCCACATAAAACAACAGGTTTTTTTGAATCTAATTCTAAAAGATATTTTCTAAAATCATCTTCCCAAGTCATTCTATAATCAAGCCTTGCAAGCTCAGTTTGTGAGTTTGGAGTATATACATTTACAAGGTAGTAATTTTCAAACTCTAAAGTTATAACTCTTCCCTCTTTATCGTGATGCTCAATTCCTAAATCATAAGAAACTGACAATGGTTTTTCTTTTGTAAAGATAGCTGTACCAGAATATCCTTTTTTTTCAGCATAGTTCCAATAGCAATGATATCCTTCAGGAGAGAAATCAGTTTGTCCCTCTTGTAACTTTATCTCTTGTAAACAAAGAGCATCAGCATTAACCTCATTAAAGTACTCTAAAAAGTTTTTTTGTAACACAGCTCTTAAACCATTTACATTCCAAGAAATTAATTTTTTCATAAGTTTTCCTCCATACATTTATTCAAAATTATCTACTATAGATTATATCATAAATAAAAAAATAAAAAAAAATAAAAAACTTTGTTGACAATGTTTAAAAATTATGATACTATAATTATGTAGCGAGCGAGAGCGAGTTGCAAAAACAAAATAGTTCGGAATATAGCGCAGTCCGGTAGCGCACCTGCCTTGGGAGCAGGGGGCCGCAAGTTCGAATCTTGCTATTCCGACCATGCAGGCTAATGGCTCAATTGGTAGAGCATCGGTCTCCAAAACCGAGGGTTGGGGGTTCGAGTCCCTCTTGGCCTGCCATTTTCGCCTAGATAGCTCAGTTGGCTAGAGCACCCGGTTCATACCCGGGCGGTCGAAGGTTCGAATCCTTTTCTAGGCACCATATGAAATTTAAAACTCTGTAAAAAGAGTTTTTTTTATTTTTTGTAAAATTTTAGTAACTACTCAGCTGGTAGATTACAAAAAATAAAAAATAGCTAAATAATAGGAGATTTC
>NZ_JRJZ01000194.1:0-1667 GCF_000800875.1 Cetobacterium sp. ZWU0022 | reverse complement strand
CTCTTCAGCTTTTCCACTTTGACCAAACTTGTCATAGATTCCAACTTTTTTAACTAACGTTGGATGAGTTTCTGATAAGAACTCTGATACTGCTGAACCAAGTCCTCCGATAACTGAGTGCTCTTCAGCTGTTACAATAAACTTAGTTTCTTGAGCTGCCTTTAAAACAGTCTCTCCATCTAGTGGCTTTATTGTTCCTACGTTTATTACTCTTACAGATACTCCCTCAGCTTCTAACTTTTCAGCTGCTTCTAAAGCTTTTGCAGTCATAAGTCCTGTTGCTAATATTGCTACATCTTTTCCATCTTTTAAAGTATTTGCTACTCCAATTTGGAAATCGTATGAATCATCAAATAAAACTGGAACATCTAATCTTCCCATTCTAATATAAACTGGTCCATTGTACTCTGCTGCTGCGAATATCATCTTCTTAGTTTCTGTCGCATCTGCTGGTGATAGTACAACCATTCCTGGAATACTTCTCATTAAAGAGATATCTTCAATCGATTGGTGAGATCCTCCATCTTCTCCTACAGAGATTCCCGCGTGAGTTGGAGCAATTTTTACATTTAGCTTAGGATAAGCTACTGTATTTCTGATTTGCTCAAATGCTCTTCCAGCCGCAAACATCGCGAATGTTGAAGCAAATGGAACCTTTCCACAAGTTGCAAGTCCTGCTGCCGTTCCTATTAAATCAGCTTCAGCTATTCCTACGTTTATATGTCTTTCAGGAAACTCTTCCTGGAATAAGTTTGTCTTTGTTGATTTTGTCAAGTCTGCATCTAAAACAACTATATTACTATTTTGTCTTCCAAGCTCTACTAATGCTTCTCCGTAAGCTTGTCTCGTAGATTTTTTCATTATTTATTCCTCCAAATTTATTATATCTCTGATACTTTTTCTAACTCTGCTATCGCTCTTTCTGTTTCATCACATGTTGGAGCTACACCGTGGAATCCACAAACATTTTCCATGAATGATACTCCCTTACCTTTTACAGTGTTAGCAATAATAACTGTTGGTTTTCCTTTTGTAGCTTTTGCAGCATCTAAAGCGGCAAAAATCTCTTCGAAATTATGTCCATCTATTTGGATTACATTCCATCCAAAAGCTTCCCATTTTTTATCTAGAGGTGCTACACCCATAATTTTATCTACGTTTCCATCTATTTGAAGGTTGTTTGAGTCAATGAAAGCACAGATTGAATCTAACTTATAATGAGCTGATGTCATTGCAGCTTCCCACACTTGACCTTCTTGTAACTCTCCATCACCCATAAGAACATAAGTTCTATAGTCCTCTCCAGACATTCTAGCAGAAAGTGCCATTCCGTTAGCTACAGATAACCCTTGTCCTAAAGAACCAGTAGAGATTTCTATTCCAGGAAGTTTTTTCATATCTGGATGTCCTTGTAAAGGTGATCCATAAGCTCTTAAAGTATCTAAAAGCGCTCTATCAAAATATCCTCTTTCAGCTAATGCAGAGTAAAGAACTGGAGCTGCATGACCTTTTGATAATACGAATCTATCTCTTCCTTCCATTTTAGGATTTTTAGGATCTATATTCATCTCTGAGAAATATAGTGCAGTAACTATATCCGCCGCTGATAATGATCCTCCTGGATGTCCTGACTTAGATTTACAAATCATTTGAACAATGTCTTTTCT
>NZ_JRJZ01000111.1:0-1134 GCF_000800875.1 Cetobacterium sp. ZWU0022 | reverse complement strand
AACTGAATTTATAGATGAAGCTAAAAAAGCTGATTATCAAAAAAAATTATTAAATGAAATCTGTAATTTGAAAGAAAATACTCCGTTAAGGTTGAAGTATATATTATCTAAAGAGAATAGCGAAGAGAGGTATAATAAGCAACTTTACGAAGAATTGAAAGGATATTCTCAAAATAAATCTTTTGATATTGAAATAAAAAAAGAAAAAGTAATTGAAAAAGCACCACTTCCTTTTAATTTGAATGAATTACAAATTTATTGTAATAAAAAATGGGGATATTCACCTTCGGATACTTTAGAGCTTACTCAAACTTTAAGAGATAAATATAAAGCAATTACTTATAATCGTTCTGACTGTCAATATTTAAGTGTAGAACATTATAACGAAGCTGATATTGTGATGGATGTTGTTTTAAAAAATTTAAATATAATAGTTCCTGAATTAAATACTAAAAAATTTCCTGCTTCAGAATGTTTTAATGATAGTTTTGTTACAGCACATCACGCAATTATTCCTACGAAAACAAAGGTTAATATAAGTGAATTAGGAGATAAAGAAAGGAATGTTTATAAGGCAATTTGTGATTACTATATAATTCAATTTTTACCTA
Source organism: Cetobacterium sp. ZWU0022 (assembly GCF_000800875.1). NCBI lineage: Bacteria > Fusobacteriati > Fusobacteriota > Fusobacteriia > Fusobacteriales > Fusobacteriaceae > Cetobacterium > Cetobacterium sp. ZWU0022. The sequence continues at coordinate 523 of NZ_JRJZ01000111.1, read as the reverse complement.
ATTGTGTTAAAGAAAAAACTGAAGCAACTTCAACTTTAGTGTTAGAGAACGATTTAAAATCAACATCTACTAGAATTATTATTCCAGGGTTTAAAAATTATTTAAATGATAAATTAGATTCAGATAATGAAGAAAATTCAACAGATTTATCAAAATTAGTTCCAGGTACATATACTTCAAATTTCATAAGTGATCTAGTTGAAGAAAAAGAAACTAAACCACTTACAAGATATACTGAAGCTAGTTTATTAAAGGATATGACTTCTATTTCTAAATATGTTTCTGACCCTGAAATAAAAAAACTATTAAAAGAAAAAGACAAGGGAAAAAAAGGAGAATCAGGTGGGATTGGAACTCCTGCAACAAGGGCAAATATAATTGAAAGATTATTAGAATTAGGTTTTATAGAAAGAAAAGGAAAAAATATAATTTCAACTCAAAAGGGAAGGGATTTAATAAGAATCTCTCCAATGGATTTAAAAAACCCTACATTAACTGCTGAATGGTGGGTACTTCAAGAAGA
>NZ_JRJZ01000015.1:0-1062 GCF_000800875.1 Cetobacterium sp. ZWU0022 | reverse complement strand
TTTGCTTCAACTTGAAATAAAGTAAAAATACAATTATAATGATTTGATAACTTATAAGGAGAATTTTTTATGTTAAACAAAAAGGGTCAAGAAGTAAAACATATTCAAGAAGATGATCTAAAGAGAATTAGAGAATATTTAAAATTAAAAAATAAAATTGTACTTCTCTCATTTATCAATATTGGTGTCAATGTTGCTCTAAGAATTTCAGATTTAAGAAATTTACGATTTGAAGATATTATTGATGGAAGATATATTGAAATTAAAGAAACTAAAACTAAAAAAAGAAGAATTATCGCTTTGAACTCTGCTGTTCAAAAAAGTTTAAAAGAATTAAAAACATATTATAAATCAATTGGTTATTCAAATACAGAAGGATATATTTTTAAAAGTCTTACTAGATATAATAAAAAATTTTTAATAGATACTCCTTTTACAAACAATGGTGTTAGTAAAGAATTTAATAAGATAAAAGATATGTTAAATATATTGTACCCAATAGGTTCTCACTCTCTTAGAAAAACTTGGGGATATACAGTATATAAAAAAACTAAAAATATTGCTATCATTATGAAAGCTCTAAATCATTCTTCTGTTGAACAAACATTAAAATATATTGGAGTAGAACAAGAAGATATTAACAATCTTTATGATGAAATAATCATATAAAAAATACACAAATAAGACTCAATGTTTTATTTGTGTATTTTTATATTATTTATTTTTAGTACGCTCGTAGTACGCTTTTGTTTTTTTTATTTTAAAATCATAATAAATTCAAGGTGAAACCTTATATTTAGTTACTATTGCCATGGAATAATTTTAAAATTTTTTTTAAAATATTATAGAAATAAATTTTATAATGAAGTACCATAAAGTTAAGAATATTAACGGAGGTATTATATGTCAAAAGCAAAAACTAATGGATTTCTTGAATTAAATGAAGATAATGGTGAAATTTTATTTTGCAAACTTAAAGAAAAAGAAAAAATTTCACCTTCAGATCCTTCTTTTGAAAGAGTCGAAGAAATAAAAATAAATGAAGATGATTTTCTTAATTTT
>NZ_JRJZ01000035.1:0-477 GCF_000800875.1 Cetobacterium sp. ZWU0022 | reverse complement strand
ATACTATTAAATAAATTCCATTTTCTTATTGGAACTAGAGGTTTTAATTTTTTTATATATCTTAATCTAATTTCATCTATAGATGAAATTTTTATATTTTCTTCTTTCACTTCTTCTTCTTTAAATTCAATATTATCTATAATAATCTCATTATCTATAATATCTTTATCATCTTTAGAAATTATAGTTTTAATAATTTTACTTAAATAAGTTAATCTACTAAAGTCTTTATTTATTATTTTGTATGCTTCTTTTAAACCGAATACAAGTTCTTCTTCAGTAAATTCATTCATAAGAATTGCAATACACTCATTAGATAAAGTTTTTGATTTTGATATATAAATATTTTTCTTAGCTTTTTCTATAGCTTCTTTTAATTGATCTGATATAATAGCTTCCTTTTTAGAGATAGAAAAATTATATGCTGTTATTTTTTTTCCTGTATATTTTTTTTCAAGTCTTATATCTAAATCTGTA
>NZ_JRJZ01000063.1:0-728 GCF_000800875.1 Cetobacterium sp. ZWU0022 | reverse complement strand
ATAGTTTGAAATTATATATAACAGGAGGAATTAAATTATGAAAAAATTATTAATGGGAGCATTAGCAGTATTAACAGTATCATCAATGGCATTTGGAGCTTCAACTCAACAAATGGTTGATTCAACTTTAAGTGCAACAAATCCAGGAGATAAAGTGGGAGCAGGAGTACCTTTTGAAGTTAGAGTAAATATAGCACCAAAAGGACCAGAATTAGTAATCGTTGATGAAAATGATAATATTTACGACACTATGGTATTTGATCATGGAACAAAATTAGCAGGAACACTTAATAGATCAGTTGTTGAAAGAACAGCTATTTTAAAAAGAACAGATAATCACCCATTTTCAGCAGACGCAAGTGGGAAAGTAGGAACAACTCAATATACAGGTCAATTCGCTTTAGCAACAAATAATAATTATGACCCAACAACAAATATTTTAACTTTAGATAAATTATCTTCTGTAGGTGATACAGGTTCAACAACAATGACTATGCCAACAGAATTTAATTTTATAAAACAAGAAAGACCTATAAAAGCAACAGATAACAATATGAGAACTTTAGTACAATCAGTAATCAAAGCAGGAACTAAAGCTGACCCTGGAATGTATGTAGGAAATGGAACATTTACAGCAACTTTAACAGTTAAATAAAACTTTGCTTCAATTTGAAGCAAAGTAAAAACAAATAATAAAAGTTAGTTAGATTCATTAAATTAAGAGCAAG
>NZ_JRJZ01000195.1:0-1474 GCF_000800875.1 Cetobacterium sp. ZWU0022 | reverse complement strand
AGACTTTTAAAAGGTTATAAAAATACTTTTAATCAAAAATTAGATATAGATAATCTTAGAAATCCAAGATTAGTAATAACAGATATGGAAGGAATTAAAATTTTAGAAAAGGGGATAGGGAAATAATGAAAAAGAAAAATACTATTATTTTTTTAGGAATTATCGCACTTTTACTTGTTTCAGCAAAATATATTCCTAAAAAAAATGCTGAAGATATAACGCAATTTGAACCAAAAGAAATCCAGGCTAATGAGATTAAAAATCTTAAACAAGAGAATATTATTTTAAAAAATATTGAAAATATTGAAGTTAATAATTTTGTAGATGAAGATATAAATATTTCAATAAATCAAGATAATAAAAATGAGAAAGTAGCAACTGAAGGTCTTAATAATAATAAAATCAAAAATCAAAAAATAAGACAAGCTACAGCTAGAGAATTAGAAGAACTAAAAGCAAAAGGACTTATAAGTGAAGAAGAATATTTATTAGAAAATGGGGGTGAAATAAATCAAGATGGTATTCATCTTTTTTCATTATACGTAAATGGAGATAAAAAAAGCGAGTCTTATTCTCCATTTATAGAGAATGAAAAGGTTTATTTTCCCCTAATCACATTTTTTGAACTAATAAATTTTAGAAATTTTGAAAGAATAGAAAATAATGTAAATGCAAAGCTAGGTGATAGCCTAGAAGATGTAGTTATAGACACAAAAAATAATAGAATTTTAAAGAATAATCAAGAATTAAAACTAACTTCTGATAGTATCAAAGCCTTTGATGGAGATATTTATTTGGAAAAAGACATCTTTAGAAAATTATTTTTAACTAATCTAGCTCTTTCTAAAGAGAAAGAAAAAATTAATATGACATTAAATTTTTCAACACCTGAAGAAATAGGAATAAGACAAAATAACAATGAGAGGTTATTAAAAGAAGGGAAAACAACAAAAGATATTCTTTATACAAATGATAAAAAGTTATTTGAATTAGGATATTTAAGAACAGAGCTTAATCAAATTTTTAAAAAGAATGAATATGAGAAAAATGGAGATTGGCAAAGTGATTGGGAAGCCAATCTTGAATATCAAGGAGCTTTTCTTTATGGAGAAATAACAGCAAATTATGATGTTAGAAACCATATGTTTGAAGATATAAAACTAAGATATGACGATATTTATAAAGGTCATACTTTGGAAATTGGAAATTATAAATACATGGATAGTGGAGCTAGAGAGTATGATATATCTTTTAAAAAAGATAAGGGATATATAGTAACAGGTTCTAAAAATTATATTATAAAAGAAAATGTACCTCTTGGAAGTAGAGTTGAACTTTTATATATGGGTATCATAATAGATATTCAAAATGCAACGAATGGGGTAGTGGAGTTTAAAAATGATGAAATTAAAGAGGATAGAAGTTATCAATTAAAAATTTATACTCCTGATGGAAAAATTTTAATAAAAGATAT
>NZ_JRJZ01000006.1:0-3225 GCF_000800875.1 Cetobacterium sp. ZWU0022 | reverse complement strand
ATTTCATTGAGAAAGTTGTAAATTTGGTGCCGAAACGCAAAAAAACCGACGCGAGGCCTATATATAAAGTTTCAGCAGCTTTTATAATACTTCCTTCTCTTGTTATTGCTAAAAAATATTTTAAAATTCGAAGTTCCATTATAATCCTCCTAAGGTTATTTTGCTAAATTATATAATACATTCATATGCTTTTCAAGCATATAAATGTATTCAAAATAGGTATTTGTTATTTCAATTGTATTTTGTTAAAGTATATTTGAAAAAAATATATTTTATAGGAGGAATATATGACTTTAGATAAATTTTTAGAATATATGAATAATGAAAAAGTGGTTATTGCAGGCTCAGATGTACATAAATATATGATTAGCTTAACACAGGACGCTCTTAGATTAACTTCTGAGTTAAATAATAAATATCATACTTCGGAAGAGATTTGTGAGATTTTTTCTAAAATAACAGGAAAAAAGGTCGAGGATTCTTTTATTTTATTTCCACCATTTCATACTAATTGTGGAAAGAATATAACGATAGGAAAAAATGTATTTATCAATTCTAATTGTCAATTTCAAGATCAGGGTGGGATTAGAATAGGAGATGGAACTTTGATAGGACCAAATGTTCTTTTAGCAACATTAAATCATGGTATAGAGCCTGAAAAAAGAGGAAATTTATATCCAAAATCTATTCAAATTGGAAAAGGAGTTTGGATAGGTGGAAATGTTTCTATTTTACCAGGAGTTGTTTTAGGTGATAATGTAATAGTCGCAGCAGGATCGACTGTTACAAAAAGCTTTCCCTCTAACTGTATAATAGCTGGTATTCCAGCTAAAATAATAAAAGAGCTAAAGTTTATTTAAAATTTAACTTATATAAATAAAATGATATTTTTTAATAAAAATCTGAAGAAAGGAGTATGAAATATTGAACGTAAAAAAAATATTAATTATCTTGATGGTAACTTTTTTTACCAAATTAATGGGATTTCAAAGTGAAGAAATAGATGTTTTATTACAAAAGCCTAAAATAGATATGTTAAGTGATATTACTTATTCACAACCAGGTAATTTGAATTTAAAACTTGATTTATTAAAATCTGAGATCAAAGAAAAACAACCATTATTAATTTTTATAACAGGTGGAGGATTTTTTGCTTCTCCCAAAAATAATTATATTCAGCAAAGATTAGCTATAGCTGAAGCAGGTTATATTGTTGCAAGTATTGAATATAGAGTTATTCCACAAGGAAAATTTCCAGATCCTTTAATTGATATAAAAGCAGCAATAAGATATTTGAAAGCTAATGCGGATAAATTTGGTATAGATAAAGAAAGAGTTGCTGTTATGGGTGAATCTGCTGGAGGGTATTTAGCATCACTAGCTGGAACAACAGTTAAAAGAAAAGAATTTGAAATAGGAGAAAATTTAGAGGAGAATAGTGATATACAAGCAGTGATAAATATTTATGGATTATCAGATTTAACACAGGTTGGAAGTGACTATTCAAAAGAAGTACAAGAAAATCATAATTCTCCATCAGCACCACAAGCAATATTAATAAATGGTATGTCTATTTTTGGAAATGGAGGATCAGTGAATAGTAACTTAGAAGCAGCTAAAAAAGCAAATCCAATAACCTATATATCAAAAAATACACCTTCGTTTTTATTAATGCACGGGGATAAAGATACGTTAGTTTCACCAAGTCAAACGGATTTATTGTATCAAGAGTTGAAAAAAAATAAAATAGATGCAAAAAGATATGTTGTAAAAAATGCAGGACATGGAGATATTTATTGGAGCCAATCGGAAATAACAGAATTAATTATTAAATTTTTAAATGAAAAATTAAAATAATATAAAAAATTATCAGGAGGTAAAAATGAGACAAGTATTTTTAAAAAACAAATTATTTAAAAAAATTATTCAAGGAGTTACATTATTAACTTTAAGTAGTAATACTATTTTAGCTTCAACTACTTTAGCGTGGGATAAAACTTTTCCTAAAAGTGATAAAGTAAATGTAGAAAAAGTATCCTTTTATAATAGGTTAGGAATAAATGTAGTAGGAGATTTGTATACTCCTAAGGATATGGATATGAATAAAAAGTATTCAGCTCTAATTGTAGGAAGTCCTTACGGTGCAGTAAAAGAGCAAGCTGGAGGAGTTTATGCACAAAATATGGCTGAAAAAGGATATGTAACTTTAGCATTTGATGCGTCATATAATGGTGAAAGTGGAGGTCAACCTAGATTTAACGCTTCACCAGAAGCTTTTGCGGATGATTTTAGTGCTGCTGTTGATTTTTTAGGAACGAGAAAATTTGTAAATAGAAATCAAATAGGTGTAATAGGAGTTTGTGGAAGTGGAAGTTTTGCTTTAAGTGCTGCGAAAATTGATCCAAGAATTAAAGCTCTTGCCACAATTAGTATGTATGATATGGGTCGTGGAAGTCGTCAAGGTTTAAATGATTCAGTGACACTTGATGAAAGAAAAAAAATGCTACAAGAAATAGCAGAGCAACGTTGGGCTGAATATGAAGGAAAAGGAAGGGCTTTTGCAATCGGGACACCTGAAACAATAGATGAAAACTCTCCAGAAGTTGCAAAAGAATTCTTTGATTATTACAGAACTTCTCGTGGGCAACATCCTCGTTCATTAGCTGCGATGTCTTTAATTAGTAGTATAAGTCTAATGAATTCTTATCCTTTAACAGAATTAGAAGCAATTTCACCAAGACCATTATTATTTATAGCGGGAGAATTTGCACATTCTAGATATTTTAGTGAAGATGCTTATAGTAAAGCAAGCGAACCTAAAGAGTTACATATTGTTCCTGGTGCAGGACATGTTGATCTTTATGATAGAGTAGATCTAATTCCGTTTATAAAATTAGATTCATTTTTCAAAAAACATTTAAAATAATATAATAAACTTGCTTAAAAAAAATAAATTTATTATACTGTTTATACTATAAAAAAAAGGGAGAAACAGTATGCAAGATAAAGAGTTAAATTGGGGAATTTTAGGAACAGGAGTAGTTGCTAATGAAATGGCTGTAGCTTTAAAAAAAGCTGGTAAGAAAATATATTCAATAGGAAATAGAACACACAGTAAAGCACTTGAATTCGCTCAAAAATATGAGATTGGTAAAGTTTATGATAATTTTAATGGTGCGACACGTTTCGTAATGAAAAGTTACGACATGTTAAAAGTAGCTTAGA
>NZ_JRJZ01000065.1:0-1632 GCF_000800875.1 Cetobacterium sp. ZWU0022 | reverse complement strand
GTAACTACTCAGCTGGTAGATTACAAAAAATAAAAAATAGCTAAATAATAGGAGATTTCTATATCGTTAGATATAGTAGTCTCCTTTTCTATTTAGCTATTAATGAAATAATATCTTCAAGTTCAAATATCCTTTTTAAAGCATCGAACTGATTTAATCCTTGCTTTTTCATTGTTGCGATATATCCTCTTATTCTACAAAACATGTCAGGACCTAAATCGCTTCTAAATGTACCTTGTATTTTACTTTTGACCTTTACATTTCGAATTTCTCTTTCTGCCGCATTATTTGTAAAAATTTCAGCGTTTCTTTCTGTAAAGAATTTTAAAACATCCTCATATCGAGATAATCGTTTAAGTAAATTGTATGCTTTACTTCTTTTTGGTTTCCCTTCTGAAGTTGGATCAAAAGGATAATGCTTTCTTTCTTCGACTATCCCTTCCTCTATTGCATTAACATATCCCAAATACAAAGATAACTCTTCTGCCTCATTTATACTTTCACCTTTATCAACAATATCTTTCAATTTAAAAATTGAATTTTTAATGTTTTCTGGGAACTTTAAGCTTGTATTATCTTGAATACTTTGGAGTTCTCTTAAAAAGTGAGCCCAGCACAAAGCATGAGTTAGATTATTAAACGAATCATAAGCATACCAACAATCATGAGCAAGAATACCATTAAATTTTTCAATAATCCCAGCTTCAATTAACGCTTTTTTACCTCTATTTTTATGAGCACTTAATACAGTATATGAATCATTAGAAAATGAATGAATCCAACGATTTATACCGTTAACTTTAGTTCCTGTTTCATCAGCATGAGCAACAGTGGACTTAGCTAATTGCTCTTTAAAGAATTCCTCAACAGATTCTAGTTTAGAATACCCTGATTTAAGAGTATTGTATATCGTTCCTTGACTAAGTTTTAAATTAAAAACATCATTAAGTAATTCTTGTAAACGTTTATACGGTAAACTTTGATAAATATTTAAATTTAAAATTAATCCCTTGATATTAGACCCATATTGGGCACTATGAGTTACATTTTTAGGAAATTCTGAAGTTGTTTTCGCATTACAATGAGGACAGGTTTTAGAGTGAGCTCTAAATTCAGTAATGTTAATTTTAATTTCAGGAATATCAAAAACCTGACGTGATTTAATCGCGTTAGCTTTAATGTCTGTCAAATCATGTGAGCAGTTAGTACAAGTATTGTTAGGAAGTTCAACTACAAAATCAGGATTTTGAACTTTTTGAAGAGTGCTACCTTTATGTCCAATTTGTCCACCAGAAGATTTTTCACTCTTTTGTCTAAGAGACCTTTGTTTTTTATCTTTTTTTTTAAATCTATCAGAAGATGGTGGTAAGCTACTATTTGAGCTGTTCATATTAAGCTTAGCTTTTAACTCTTCAATTTCTCTTGTTAAAAGTTGAATAATTAGCTTTAACTCATTATTTTCTTTTTCTAACTCTTTGATTCTAGATTCCATGATTTTAGTTTCACCTCCGACAATTTATTTTCTAAAAATATTGTATCATAATTTTGACTACAAAAAAAGATACTTTCTTCATTAATTTGAAAAAAGTATCTTTCCTATTAAACTTTATTAGTTACTAGCTGAGTAGTTAC
>NZ_JRJZ01000157.1:0-334 GCF_000800875.1 Cetobacterium sp. ZWU0022 | reverse complement strand
AAAATTTATTAAAAAGAGAGGTTAAAATGAAATTAATTATAGCAGAAAAGCCTGATTTAGCAAGAGCTATATCAGAAGCACTTCCAGGAGAGAAAAAAAGTAAAGGCAAGTATATTGAACAAGGAGATTATTTAATTACATGGGCTGTTGGACATATATTAAAGCTAATGTACCCTGAAGAAATAGAACCTGAAACATATGTTGAAAAACAATGGAAGCTAGAGCAGTTACCAATAATTATAGATAATTGGGGAGATAAATTAAAACCAATTGAATCAACAAAAGAACAGCTAAATGTAATAAAAGAGTTATTAAAAAAATGTGATTCTATAAT
>NZ_JRJZ01000151.1:0-3167 GCF_000800875.1 Cetobacterium sp. ZWU0022 | reverse complement strand
TCCTTTTATAAAAATAACTTTGCTTCAATTTGAAACAAAGTTATTTCTTCTTTTATTTTTTTGATTTAATTTCAAGCTCTCTTTTTTTAACTTCTCTTAGTTCCTTAGCTTGTTTATATTCTTTAAACTTCTCTTGTTCTTCGGGAGTTAGTTTTTCTAATCCTAATCTTTTTTCTTTTTGTAAAGTAATTCCCGATATATTAACTGGAGTTCTATTTAAAAGTTCAGCTTTTAAATAATCCCCTTTTTCTAAAGCAATCTCTCTTTGTTTCTTTAAAGATTCGCAAGAAACTCTTTCATTAAAGCCATTTTTTTCTAATGCTTGATTAGATAAAACTTCCCATGATTTTCTTATATTTAATAACAATTCTTTTTTTATCCAAATATCATTTTTTTTAGCTCCACCAAGTTCGGGTTTTTTAGAATTTGCTCTTCTAAAAAATTGTTCTTTAGTTCTTAAAATATTGTCTAATTTTCTTTCAGAAAACATAAGATGGCAATGTAGATTTTTCTCTCCATCTTTACTATGTGATTCATGGATGGCAAAAGAATATGGATGTTTATTTCCTATCTCTTGTTTCACGAAATTTTTAACAAGCTCAACACCTTCTTTATGTGTTAATTCATTAGGAATATTCAATTCAAATTCTCTATATGCTCTCCCATTAACTCTTTCAAAATCATCAGCACTTTTCCAAAAATCAATCGCTGATGTTCCATCAATAACACATTCCATATTTCCTGATTCTTTGTATACTAAATCTTCTTTTTTGTTATACTTATTTTCTCTTAGGATGTACTCAGCATGAGCTTTTGCCATTCCTACTTTTCCAACTTTACAATGTAATCTATATTCTGCCACTTTAGCTCCTTATAATTGAATAAATTTCTTTTAATATTTTAGTTAAAATTTATAACTCATTCCTGCTGTTCCTAAATATTCAGAATCAAATAGATATTTATATTCTACATACCCTGTTAATCCATTTTTTTCAAGTTCTAATTTAATTCCTAAATCTTTATACGAATCCTTATCATACTTTGATACCTTAACTGAATCAGAGCTTATATTATTTAATTTAACACTCATTGAATCATATGGGTTAGCTAGTTCATGTAAATATGTTCCAAATGCCTTTATTGTGCTTTTTACAGAGTTTAAATCAAATTCTTTTCCTACTTCAATTCCTGCTCCTGCTTCTACAGACCATACATTTTGCTTTTCAACATCTAATCCATAATTACCTGATTCATTAATAGAATCTTGCATTAAATATGTTGCATTTACTTCCACTCTAGGTTTTACAAAGAAAGAACTTACAACATAATCTTTAGATAATATATTGTTTAATCCAATCCACTTATTATCTAAATCTCCTTTTTGGCTTCCATAAACATCACCAAATTTTAGATCTCTTTTTAAATCTCCTGAAGATAATCCAAAGAATAGATTATTTGTTAATTGAACATCATTATTTTTATAAATTGAGTACATATTAAGTTGACCGAATGTATCCTCTCTTTTTGCATTATCCATATCAAATTTAGCATTTAATGTACCTATATTAGCAATAGTTCCTAATCTTAATTTAGCATTTATTTGTTTATCTGCTCCTAAGAATACTGATGATATATCTTCTTTATATCCACTTAAATTTGAGCTATCAGCCTTTATATTCTTATAATCTGCTCCACCTATAACTCTTAATTCTTTAGATGTTGGTTGATTAAATACGTTATTTACTAATGTATCTCTATTAAATCTAATAGCTTCTAATGTTTGTTTCTTTATATTTGGGTATATATCATTCCCAAATATATTATTTGTTGCTCTTGTAAATTCATCTGCACTATCTATTAATTTCAAATTATTATATAATTCTTGTCTTAAAATATCTCCATCTACATAGTTGTTTTCTAAATAGTTTGCAAAATTTGAATTGCTTATAATTTCATTAAAATTCTTTCTATTTAATTCTGTTTTAGAATCATTTACAGTATACATAACAGAGTTCGATAAAATATCTCCATCATGTTCTTTTATATTTATATTATCTTTAGATAATACGATATTATTTTCAAAGTTATCTTTTGCATAATCTCCTGATAAAAATAAATCTCCTACAAACTTATCTACATCAAGTTTTCCATTTACTCCTTGAATAAACTTTCCATTATTAACAATAACTTCTCCAGGTGCTTCATCTACTCCTGTTATTGTTCCGTTGTTTTCAACAATACCACCTAGTTCACTTATTTTTACTCTACCATTTACTATTCCTTCATTAATAAATTTAGCAGCTCTACCTGTAACATCTACTAAACCATAAACTACTCCATCTTTAGAATTTATAGCAATTGTTTCTTCTCCATCATAAGACATTGCACTCATAGCAAAAGCAGGTTGTGCAACAACTCCATTTTCAGGATTTTCATATATCCATGCTTTAATTATTCCATTATTAATAACTTTTCCACCATTCCCTGCTGTTAAACCTGATCTTTCTGTTTCAATTAGTCCATTATTTACAGCAGTTGAATTTGGATTTACAGCCCACATACTTGAATACATTCCTTTAATTGTTCCATTATTTATTAATGTTGCTCCTGATGTTGTAACCATTCCTATCCCAGCAGGAATTAAATTATTTGGATTAGCTTCTATTAACCCCGTTTCACTATTTGTTACTGTTCCTGATTCAGCATAAATTCCAACTCCACCAGGAATATCAGATTCACCATCATTATCTAAATCATGTCCTGTTCCTTGAATAGAAATTTTACCATTATTTATTGTTTCTCCTGATTTTTGATAAATTCCAAAACCTTCACCTTTTAAATTGCTTTTTGTTAAAGCTCCTGACGTTGTTATATTTCCATCATTTACAAATTTTCCTCCATCTATAAAAGCTCCTGTTACAATTTTGTTATATTTTCTATCAGCAGTTAATTCAATATCAGAAATAATACTTAAATCCCCTTTATTTATTAATTCTTTTCCTACTTCTATTGTTCCTAAGGCACTTAAATTTCCAGTTGTTCCAGTTGAATTTATAGAAATATTTTGCGTATTTTCTACTGGTGGTTCAGGATTTACTGGTGGATTAATTGGTGGTTCTACTGGTGGTTCAGGATTTACTGGTGGATTGATTGGTGGTTCTACTGGT
>NZ_JRJZ01000023.1:0-1709 GCF_000800875.1 Cetobacterium sp. ZWU0022 | reverse complement strand
TACTTTATTTCAAGTTGAAGCAAAGTTATATTTTTAAATACTACATATTTTTATAAAAAAATTAAATTAAATGTAGCATTGTTAAATAAAAAAAAACAAGAACATACAAAGTCCTTGCTTTTGTTAGCTTTAATGCTACATATTTTATACTAATATGTAGTATTAGTATTATACTAGGTTTTTATATAACTTTCAAGTTTTTTCTACAAATTTAGTGTCGATATAAAATTAAAATCATACCATGAAAAAATAACACTAAAAACTAAAAAAATAAAAATAAAAAACCAAAATAAAAAAAGATAAAAAACATTAAAAGATCAAAGAACATTTTTCAGCTTATCAGCTAAAAAAAGTCCTTTCTAAATTTTTCTAATCGGAGATTAGAACTTAAATCTCGACTTCGGTCGGGATTTAAAAAATTAGAAAGGCACGCTTACCAGTTTCTCATAAATGAGAAACTTGCGTGTAGAAATCATCACATAAATGTGATTGATTAACAAGGTAAATTTTTTCAAAATTTGATTAAAAAGAAAAGGAGGTGTACTTAGCATGGCAGAATATAGATTACATTACAAAAAAGGAAAAGTAGGAGTTGCTAAAGCTCATGCTGAGTACATTTTAAGAGAGAACAAATATTCTAAAGCAAAAGAAGATTTAATATATAAAGAATCTGGAAATATGGACTGTATTATTGATGGAACATCAGCAATTGATTTTTGGGAAAGTGCTGATAACTTTGAACGAATAAATGGAGTTTCATATAGAGAGCTAGAATTAAATATTCCGAATGAATTTAATCACGAGCAAGGTATCGAACTTGTTCAAAATTTTGTAAAGAATGAAATAGGATATAAACATCCATATTCCTTTGCAATACATGAATCACATAATAAAGATGGTGAGAAAAATTTACATTGTCATTTAATGTTTTCTGAAAGAGAATTAGATGATATTTTAAGAACCAAAGAACAGTTTTTCAAAAGAGCAAATTCAAAAAAACCTGAACTTGGTGGAGCTAAAAAAGATAATATATGGAGAAAGAAAGAACAGCTTTTAAGTTTAAGAAAATCATGGGAAGTTATAACAAATACAGCCTTAGAAAAAAATGGTTTTGATGAAAGAGTTTCTTGTGAATCTTTAAAGAAACAAAGAGAGGAAGCAATAAAAAAAGAGCAATATGATAAAGCAGATTTTTTAGATAGAAACCCTGTTAATATATTGGGAAAAACTTTAAGAAAGATAAAAAGAGTTGGATTTAAGAATTTAAGTAAAGAAGAACAAGAAAGTATTACAAAATATAAAGAAGCTAAAGAGATAAGAGCTTCTAAAAAAAGAGAGTATGAAATTAAAAAAGGAAATGTAGTTCCAACTAAAGAAGAATGTCAATTAAAATTAAATAAAATTACTAATACAACTGAAGAAGATTTAAAATTAAAAGCACTAAACATAATAACAAAAGGTGCTTTTTATTCGCATTCAAAAATTTTAAGAAAGATAGAAAATCAGTTATTAATTGATCCTTTAAATGAAGTTCTAAGAAAGCAAGAAAAAGAGTTGAAAGAAACTATTAATTCTTTGAAATTAGAAAATGAAAATAGTCCAAAATATAAAAGAATTTATGAACAAATAAATAGAGATTTTGAAAGAGAAAAAGAAATATATCAAGCAGCTTCAAAAGATTATAGAATAGATAAATTAGAATCTTTACA